>CALGUD010000167.1 GCA_937901915.1 uncultured Flavobacteriaceae bacterium | reverse complement strand
TCTCGACTGCCCGCCAGAATGACTCTGTCGGGCTGGCGCTCGAACAGACAGTTTTGATACCTTTTTAGACAGCTTCCTTTTTTTTATATTACTTTTGAAAATACCCGGCTTTTTTCCTATTTTGCAAGACAGTAAAATTCATAAAATGACTAAAATTTCAAGGCTTTTTGATTTTCCGTATTACCAACTTGAGAATTTTCCTCTAAGCGATGCTTTGGCAACAAAGTACGATGGAGAATGGGTTAAGACTTCAACGCAGGAATTCATTGATAAATCAAATGCCCTCAGCCGGGGATTATTACAAATGGGTGTAAAACCTAATGATAAAATAGCTGTTATATCCTTAAATAACAGAACGGAATGGAACATAGTGGATATAGGTGTTTTACAACTAGGTTCTCAAAATGTACCTATTTACCCTACTATCTCTAAGGAAGAGTATGAGTATGTACTGAATCATTCCGAATCCACATACTGTTTTGTTTCCTGTAAAGAAGTTTTAGACAAGGTAAATGCTATAAAAAAGAATGTCCCCACTCTAAAAGAGGTATATTCTTTTGATGAAATTGATGGTTGTAAAAACTTGAATGAGATTTTGGAGTTGGGAAAAGATCAAGGCAACCAGGAAGAAGTTGAAAAACTTAAGGATAAAATAACATCTGAAGATCTCGCTACAATAATTTACACATCCGGTACAACCGGAAAGCCAAAAGGTGTGATGTTATCTCATAAAAATTTATCCAGTAATGCCTTAAACAGTGCTGAAAGGCTTCCTTTGGAAGCCGGTAGTGCCAAAGCATTAAGCTTTTTGCCCGTATGTCATGTTTATGAGAGGATGCTGATCTATTTGTATTTATATAAAGGTGTAAGCATCTATTATGCTGAATCCATTGAGACCATCAGTGAAAATATCAAAGAAGTGAAGCCGGATGTAATGACAGCTGTTCCACGACTCCTGGAAAAAGTATATGATAAAATAATTGCCAAGGGGACTGACCTGAAAGGCATCAAGAAAAAATTGTTTTTCTGGGCTGTTGATGTAGGACTAAAATATGAACCCTATGGCGAAAATGGATGGTGGTATGAACTTAAACTAAAAATAGCAAGAAAGCTTATCTTTAAAAAGTGGAAAGAAGGACTGGGAGGCAACCTGAAACTTATTGCCTCAGGAAGTGCTGCATTACAGCACAGGCTGGCAAGGGTTTTTAATGCTGCCGAAATGGGTGTTATGGAAGGCTACGGGCTAACAGAAACCTCACCTGTTATTGCTGTTAATGATATGCGTAATAAAGGCTTTAAAATTGGCACCGTAGGCAAATTAATTCCGGAAACCGATGTTAAAATAGCAGAAGATGGCGAAATCCTTGTGAAGGGTCCACAGGTTATGATGGGATATTATAAAGAACCGGAAATGACCAAGGAAGTGATGACTGATGGGTATTTCCATACAGGTGATATAGGAGAATTAAACGAAGAGGGTTTCCTGAGGATAACCGACCGGAAAAAAGAAATGTTTAAAACATCAGGTGGTAAATATGTCGCACCACAAATCATAGAGAACCAATTAAAACAATCCAGATTCATAGAGCAGGTTATGGTAGTTGGTGAAGGTGAAAAAATGCCTGCAGCATTCATTCAACCTAACTTCGAATTTATAAAGGAATGGGCAATTAGACATAGAATAAAAGTTGGAGATAATGAAACTTCCCTCATAAACAATCCACAAGTAATATCGAGAATTCAGGAAGAAGTAGATTTTCACAATGAAAAATTCGGCAAATGGGAAAAAGTAAAACGCTTTGAACTTACACCCGATGTATGGAGTATTGAAGCCGGTCATTTAACTCCTACCATGAAACTTAAAAGAAAAGTGATTAAAGAGAAGTATCTTGACCTCTACAATAAGATTTATGAGCATGATGTGTGATTTAGTTAATTGGTTAATTGGTTATTTAGTTATTGGAATTTAGAGCTTGGAATTTGGAGGTGTTAAGGTGAATTTTAATTGCCACGAACCTGCTTACCGAAGGTAAGTTCACGAATGTTTGGATTTTAACTATTGAAAGTTATTCTATCTTGACACTATTATAACTGTTTGGTTTTTATTTCAATCTAAATTTATATAATGTTCTTACAAATTCTTTTCTTTGATACCAGTCATTAAATACTAATTCTAATGTATCAACTTCAAAATTACCAAAATAGAAATCTCTATAATCATTCACTTTTTCCAAAAAACTCTCTTTGTTATTAAGTTGATGTTTTAACCTTAATATTGTCGAATGAGCGGTTTGGATTGCATACCTCTTATCTATTGACTGTTCTATATCTGTATTTTTAAAGTTAACTCTCAAATTATCACGAATCAGATTTAGTGAATTATTTTCTAAAAATCCTTGTACCATTAGGCAAGACGGGGAGGCTGTTAACCCCTTGAATTCTATATTAAAGCGACCCAATCCGCTTATGCTTTTCTTTATGGTGTCTATATAATTATCAATATTTACCTGGCTAAGATTGAATCCATCATAGCAGGAAATTATTGACATCACTGTCACATGTAAATCAGAATCACGGTAAAAGTATTGGTTTGGCTCTATTGACCTAATCTCTGAAAGAAATCTTTGAATATTTGCCTTTACTGAACTATCAGGTCGAAATAAAAGGGTAATTCCGAATCTTTTATCATTAGTAGAATCTATTAACTTATCAATCTTATATGAATCCGATCGTATTTTTTGAATTGAATCTTGATATAATTTGTTGTAATGCTCTATTAGATTCATTTATTCTGTAGTTCTTTTTTCTCTTGAATACGCTTTCTTTCAAAAATAAGTAAAATATTGTCCGTCTTTGTAAATTGCAGCTGTTTAATCGTTTGATTATGTTAGTTGCTAATTGCTTATTAGTTTTAAGTCGCAATTTTCAATCTTAAATCACCAGTCACCCGACATCGTTCATTCAACATTAATCTTAAATTTTTAATTTTCAATCCTCAAATTCATAATTCTGCATTCTTAATTCTGAATTTTTAATTAGACCGTCATCCAACATCTTAACGAAACATTTCAAAATCAATAGTTTAATACAATAACCTAATTTCGTATCTTTAGTTTTTCGTTCCAAATTCTTATAAAAAATATTATGCGTGCATAATATTTTTTTGTATATTTGAGATTACATCAATTTTTCTATGAAAGACAAAACCATAGATTATGCTTTACGTGCAACCTGGCAGGCTGTGGCCAAAATGTACAATGAAGAAGCTGTGAAATATGGCTATACCATGGCAGCCGGATTTGCAATACTAAGTATTGACCCCGATGAAGGAAGTCCATCTACCTCATTAGGCCCACGTATGGGAATGGAAGCTACAAGCCTTTCCCGCACCTTGAAATCCATGGAAGAAAAAGGGCTGATTTATAGGGAGCCTCATCCGGAAGACGGCAGGAGTGTTATTATCAAACTTACTGAATTTGGAAAAGAGAAACGGGATTTTTCACGAGAAGCCGTTCTAAAATTTAATGAAGAAATTAAAAAAAATATCTCTGAAGAAAAATTAAAACATTTTTTTGAAGTAACAGAGATGATATGTGAACTCATAGCGGAAAAGAAAATATTTGATCAGAAATAAGTAGTCTACTAATTAATAAGAATACATAAAATGACAAGAAGAATAAAAAAAGTTGCGGTAATAGGCTCTGGTATTATGGGAAGCGGTATTGCCTGTCACTTTGCAAATATTGGGGTTGAAGTTCTGTTACTGGATATTCTTCCCAGGGAACTAAATGACAGAGAGAAGGCCAAAGGCCTTACCTTAGAAAATAAAGCAGTAAGAAACAGAATTGTAAATGATAACCTTACTGCAGCATTAAAATCCAATCCATCACCTATTTACCATCAAAAATTTGCAGAGCGGATTTCTACCGGCAACCTTGATGATGATTTACAAAAAATTAAAGACGTAGACTGGATTATTGAAGTTGTGGTAGAAAGACTGGATATCAAACAAAAAGTTTTTGACCAGATAGAAAAATACCGGAAAGCGGGAACTTTAATAACTTCCAATACTTCAGGTATTCCTATCAAGTTCATGAATGAAGGAAGAAGCGAAGATTTTCAAAAACACTTTGCTGTAACGCATTTTTTTAATCCCCCACGATATTTAAAACTTTTTGAAGTAGTTCCCGGGCCAGGGTGTGATCAGGCAGTTACAGACTTTCTGATGATGTACGGCGAAAAATTCCTGGGAAAAACCTCCGTTTTGGCGAAAGATACCCCGGCATTTATTGGTAACCGGATAGGGATTTTTGGGATACAGAGTTTATTCCACCAGGTAAAAGAACTGGGGCTCACTGTAGAAGAAGTTGACAAACTTACAGGCCCTGTTATCGGACGGCCTAAGTCGGCTACTTTCAGAACAGTAGATGTGGTTGGCTTGGATACCCTTGTGCATGTTGCTAATGGTATTTATGAAAACTGTCCAAATGATGAACGTCATGATATATTTAAATTACCGGACTTTATCCAAACCATGGTTGATAATAAATGGTTAGGAAGTAAAACCGGGCAAGGATTTTATAAGAAGGTTAAAAGTGACGACGGTAAAAGTGAAATTTTAGCACTGGATCTTAACATCCTGGAATACAGATCTTCAGAAAAAACAAAATTTGCAACACTGGAGCTTACCAAAACCGTTGATAAGGTAATTGACCGCTTCCCTATCCTCATTGGTGGAAAAGATAAAGCCGGTGAGTTTTACAGGAAAAACTTTGCCGCCATGTTTGCCTATGTTCAAAACAGGATACCTGAAATTTCTGATGAGTTATACAGAATTGATGATGCTATGAAAGCCGGGTTCGGTTGGGTAAATGGCCCATTTGAAATATGGGATGCCGTTGGCGTTGAAAAAGGTATTGAACTCATGAAAAATGAAGGCCTTGAACCTGCTGAATGGGTTAGTAAAATGCTTTCTGAAGGAAATAAATCCTTCTATACAGTAAAAGACGGTGCCACTTACTATTATGATATAAATGCAAAGGCACAGGTTAAAAAACCCGGCCAGGATGCTTTCATTATTTTAGATAACATAAGAACGAGCAATGAAGTATGGAAAAATAGCGGAGTTGTTGTTGAAGATTTAGGTGATGGTATTCTAAATGTTGAATTTCAATCCAAAATGAACACTATAGGAGGTGATGTCCTTGCCGGACTTAATAAAGCCTTTGACATTGCCGAAAAAGATTACCAGGGACTTGTTGTTGGTAACCAGGCAGCAAACTTTTCTGTAGGCGCCAACATAGGAATGATATTTATGATGGCTGTAGAGCAGGAATATGATGAGTTAAATATGGCCATAAAAATGTTCCAGGATACAATGATGCGTATGCGGTATTCATCTATCCCAACCGTTTCTGCACCACATGGAATGTCACTCGGAGGTGCATGTGAACTCTCAATGCATGCCGATAAAGTAGTGGCTGCTGCTGAAACTTATATTGGACTGGTAGAGTTTGGTGTGGGTGTTATTCCGGGAGGTGGTGGCTCTAAAGAAATGACCGTAAGAGCTGCGGATACTTTTCGTAAAAACGATGTTGAATTAAATGTGCTACAGGAATATTTTTTAACTATCGGTATGGCCAAAGTATCAACATCGGCACATGAAGCCTTTGATCTCGGCATACTTCAAAAAGGAAAAGATGTAGTGGTTGTAAATAAAGACAGGCAGATTGCTGAGGCCAAAAAACATGCATTACTGCTTGCAGAAGCCGGTTATACTCAACCGATACACCGAAAAGACATCAAAGTGCTTGGCAAACAGGCTCTGGGAATGTTTTTTGTAGGTACAGACTCCATGGAAGCCGGAAATTATATCTCCGAACACGATAAGAAAATAGCAAACAAACTCGCTTACGTAATGGCAGGTGGTGACCTGTCTGAAGCAACGTTAGTTTCAGAACAATATTTACTTGACCTGGAACGCGAAGCTTTCTTATCATTATGTACCGAACGTAAAACATTAGAACGTATTCAACATATGCTAAAAACAGGCAAACCTTTAAGAAATTAGATAAAGAACAAGATACAAGTGTCAGGTTTATATTTTCTCTTGATTAAATCTCAAAATAAATGAAAACAGCATACATAGTACAAGCATACAGAACAGCAGTAGGTAAAGCACCAAAAGGGTTATTCAGGTTTAAAAGGCCGGATGAACTTGCTGCAGAAACTATTGAACATTTGTTGAGCAAAGTACCCCAATTGGATAAAAAACGCATTGATGACGTTATAGTTGGAAATGCAATGCCCGAGGCAGAACAAGGTTTAAACATGGGACGTCTTATCTCGCTCATGGGACTAAAAATTGAAGACGTTCCCGGCGTAACTGTAAACCGCTATTGTGCATCCGGATTAGAAACCATTGCCATTGCAACCGCAAAAATACAAAGCGGAATGGCAGATTGTATTATAGCCGGAGGGGCTGAAAGCATGAGTTTTATTCCTATGGGTGGATATAAACCGGTACCGGATTACGCCGCAGTAAAAGAGGGCAACGAAGATTATTATTGGGGAATGGGATTAACAGCGGAAGCCGTAGCAAATCAATACAAAGTTTCACGGGAAGACCAGGATGAATTTGCTTATAATTCCCACATGAAAGCTTTAGCCGCGATTAAGGAAGGTAAATTCAAAGACCAGATAGTTCCTATTACGATTGAACAAACTTATGTAGATGAAAATGGCAAAAAGGTAACTCGCAAGTATACGGTGGATAATGATGAGGGACCAAGGGCAGATACATCCAAAGAAGTTCTGGCAAAACTCCGTCCTGTATTTGCGGCTAACGGAAGTGTAACTGCAGGAAATTCTTCACAAATGAGTGATGGTGCAGCATTTGTATTGGTTATGAGTGAAGAAATGATGAAAGAACTCAATCTGGAACCTATTGCACGTTTAGTTAATTATGCTGCTGTAGGCGTTGAGCCAAGGATAATGGGCATTGGACCGGTAAAAGCCATTCCTAAAGCACTAAAATTAGCCGGATTAAATCAAAACGACCTTGAGTTGATTGAGTTAAATGAAGCCTTTGCTTCTCAATCACTAGCAGTCATAAGGGAACTCAATTTAAATAGGGACATTGTAAATGTGAATGGCGGAGCTATAGCCTTGGGGCATCCATTAGGATGTACTGGAGCTAAGTTATCAGTTCAACTTTTTGATGAAATGCGAAAACGAAATATGCAAGGCAAACATGGTATGGTCACTATGTGTGTAGGAACCGGGCAGGGAGCTGCAGGGGTTTTTGAGTTTTTCTCGTAAGATACAAGACTTTAAGAGACAAAAAACAAGACTAACTGTGCATAAACAAACATTTTAATAAATATTAATAAGATGAGATTGAACGGGAAACCAAATTAATAATGGCTTATAATCAAAAACATATTTCAGGATTTCAAATAAACTAACTTAGTCTTGCGTCTTGAATCTCTAAGTCTTAAGTCTTAAAAAATTCAAATAATGGCTAAGCATAATTTTAAAAAACTTAAAATTTGGCAGGAAGCAATGATTTTGGTTTCGGAAACATATAAAATGACCAGGAATTCTTTTCCAAAAGAAGAACAATTCAATCTGACATCACAATTAATCAGATGTTCTGTTTCAATTCCTTCAAACATAGCTGAAGGTAGCAGTAAGAATTCAAACAAACATTTTAATAAATACCTGGAAGACAGTTTAGGCTCAGCTTTTGAATGGGAAACCCAATTAATAGTAGCTTATAATCAAAAATATATCCCTGACGAAGAATTTAAAAATTTAGAAGATAAAATTCAAAAATTACAAAAAATGATTTCAGGATTTCAAGATAAATTGAAATAGTCTTGTGTCTTGTGTCTTGCGTCTTGTGTCTTGGCTCTTAAGTCATATGCCTTGACTCTTAAATCTTAAAAATTATAATTATGAGTACAACAATCAACAAACAAATACTAAGAGGTGGCCAGTTCCTCGTGAAAGAAACAAACTGTGAAGATGTTTTTACCCCGGAAGACTTTTCGGAGGAGCAATTAATGATGAAAGAAGCGGTTACTGAGTTTGTTGACCGTGAGCTATGGCCCAATAAAGCCCGGTTTGAAAAGAAAGATTACGCATTTACGGAAGAAATGATGCGTAAGGCTTCGGAAATGGGATTTACAGGTGTTTCTGTTCCTACCGAATATGAAGGTTTGGGAATGGGATTTGTTTCTACCATGCTCGTATGTGATTATATTTCCGGCACAAGTGGTTCGTTTAGTACAGCTTACGGCGCCCATACGGGTATAGGCACAATGCCTATTGTACTTTATGGTACGGAAGAACAAAAGAAAAAGTATGTCCCAAAACTAGCTACCGGTGAATGGTTTGGTGCTTACTGCCTTACTGAACCCGGGGCAGGAAGTGATGCTAACTCAGGCAAAACCAAAGCTGTTTTAACAGATGATGGTAAACATTACCTCATAAGCGGACAAAAAATGTGGATATCAAATGCCGGTTTTGCAAGCCTGTTTATTGTTTTTGCAAGAATAGAAGATGATAAAAACCTCACAGGTTTTATTGTAGAATATGATGCTGAAAACCCTAACGGGATCACATTGGGTGAAGAGGAACACAAACTCGGTATTCACTCCTCCTCTACCCGCCAGGTTTTCTTTAGTGAGACCAAAGTACCAGTAGAAAATATGTTATCTGAAAGGGGTAACGGATTCAAAATCGCATTAAATGTATTGAATATAGGCAGAATAAAGCTTGCAGCCGCTTGTCTCGATGCACAACGTAGAACCATCACTGAATCAGTAAAATATGCAAATGAGCGTGTTCAGTTTAACACAGCCATTGTAAACTTTGGTGCCATTAAAGCCAAACTCGCCAATATGGCAACCAATGTATATGCGGGTGAGTCTGCTTCATACAGGGCTGCAAAAGATATAGAAAACAGGATCGCCATTCGCCAATCGGAAGGCAATTCACATGAAGAAGCCGAACTTAAAGGTGTGGAAGAATATGCAGTTGAGTGTTCTATATTAAAAGTGGCTGTATCAGAAGATGTGCAAAATACAACAGATGAGGGTATCCAGATTTTCGGAGGCATGGGCTTTTCAGCTGATGCACCGATGGAATCGGCATGGAGAGATGCACGTATTGCCAGGATTTATGAGGGAACCAATGAAATTAACAGATTGCTAGCTGTCGGGATGATGGTTAAAAAGGCCATGAAAGGACATGTTGACCTTTTAGGCCCTGCAACTGCTGTAAAGGATGAACTTATGGGAATTCCTTCATTTGACACTCCGGATTATTCGGAGTTGCTTTCAGAAGAAAAAGAAATGCTTGCCAAACTTAAAAAAGTATTCCTTATGGTGGCAGGTGCTGCAGTACAAAAGTATGGTCCTGGTCTTGAAGAACATCAACAACTCATGCTGTGTGCAGCTGACATTCTTATTGAAATTTATATGGCAGAATCTACCATCCTCAGGACAGAAAAAATGGCTAAAAATAAAGGAGAAGATAATGTAAAAGCTCAAATAGCTATGTCGCAGTTGTACCTCTACAATTCCGTAGATATAATTGCTTCCAAAGGAAAAGAAGCCATCATATCTTTTACTGAAGGTGATGAACAGCGTATGATGCTCATGGGGCTTAAACGTTTTACCAAGTACTCAAACATGCCAAATGTGATTGCTTTGCGTAATAGCATAGCTGATAAATTAGCAGCAGAAAATAAGTATTGTTTTTAAGCTACTTAGAACTTCTAGTCTAAAAGCTGATTGATTAAATTTAATCAGCTTTTTTTATTTTAGATAACTGAATTCTATAATTGATAATATAATATTACGAACTCGTAAAATAATATTATCCCTCTTCAGCTCTGCGTACTATATTTGACTGACTAACCAAACTGATTTCTATTTACCTAAACTGTTTGAGATGAAATTCACAATGCAATCAAAAAAAGCAAGTTTATTTTTCCTGTTGGTTTTAACTGCACTCTTTATAAACTGCGGAGGTAGTAATGATGACCAATTACCAGGACAAAAGGATACAGATGGGGATGGTATAGTAGACTTTGACGATGATTGTATTACTACTCCCGGCCCTGGGAGTAACAACGGGTGTCCACAGAACGATAATGACAATGATGGCATACTGAACGAGAATGATGACTGTCCGGATGAACCAGGAACAGTGGAATTTAACGGTTGCCCTGAACCGGATAGTGATGGTGACGGCATACCCGACTCCATTGATGATTGTCCGGATGAAGCAGGCACGATACCTTTAAATGGTTGTCCGGTAGATGGCACAGGGAATATCACCTTTGATCAGATTGGTAACGGGGTAAACCTGCAACCCTCTTATTACAACAGCGGAAACCCACCTATAAGTTGGGATTTAATGGACGATTATCCTGCAATTACCACAATCCGCATAGAAATTGAACCCTTTGTAGATATAGAAATAACTAAAACATGGTTGCAGGGAGCTCAGGATATAGGTTTAACAGTAATTGCTACTTATCATGATAATAACGGAGGAGGGTTAGGAACCGATATAGTTGAAAACCTTACACAGGGCGCAGATTGGTGGGTTGAAAATTACGCTGAATTAAGAGAAACCGGGCCGTTTGTAATCAATATGGCAAATGAATGGGGAAGTCACAATCTTACAGCCAGTGCTTATGCTGCAGCATATAATGAAGCTATTGAGAGAGTGAGAGGTGTTTATAGCGGTCTTATTATCATTGATGTGCCGGGTTATGGGCAAAATGCAAAAGTTGCCGCAGATGCCTCGCCTATGATTACGGATCAGAACATTATTTTATCGGCACATTTTTACGAAAATGCATATTATGCTCCTGAAGGCAGACCTCTGGAGCCTGGAGATTTAGACCAGCTTGAAGCTACCGGAAGGCCCTGTATAGTGGGTGAATTTGGGCATGATGCCGACCTCAATTTAGCTGAAGAAGATGGTGCAGACTGGCTTGCCATTGTAGAACATGCACGTGATGATTTGGGTTGGCCTGTATTGGGCTGGGCATGGAACGGCGATGGTGGCTCTACCATGAATATGGTGTCGCCTTCATGGAGTGAGAATGCCACTACAACAGATAGGGAACCTTCGGCACATATGGATCGTATAATCGATGTACTGGATGGCCCTTAATGAAATGAATTAGGCAGTTTCAGGAGTAAGCCGTTTTTAGGATACATATTAAAAAAAAGCATTCAAAAATAAATTTTATGGGTGCTTTTTTATTTTTAGTCTATAACTTCGGTGTTATTAATTGTAAAATTGGAAGTTTTGTTGCCAATTGGACATAGGTATCCCTTGCTGTTTTTGAAGTCTCAATTTGTTATCCTGCTTTAAGGAGCCGGTTTTCTTTTTCCTGGTACATTCTCCTTCCAATCTCTAAGGCGTTAGCGGTATGGATCCCAAAGAAAATCCAAAGGGTTTCAGTAGCTTTGGTTCGCGCCTTGATCTTTTTAAGATGATAGTGCTCTTTTTCTTTTCCAAAACTACCCTCTAAACGAGTTGCCCTTTCTTTGGTAATCATAGTTGCCAGCTGTTTTCGCTGCTTCTCATGCTTGCCCGCCCTTCCCTTTCTTTTAAAATCGGTCATTATAGCATTTCTGGAAGCAAACCTCCTATTTTTGTTGGTGGCATAGATAGCATCCGCCCCGGCCAATTTTGTTTTTGTCTTGCTAAGGCGTTGTGCTTTGAAAATTGTGTCTTGGAACCGATTGCCTTCATGAAAGGCATTGAAGCTTAAATGTTCAATGAAGTTAATGCCGTCAACCTGATATTTATTGACCTTAGCTCCAAACTCTACAGGTTTTATTTCTTTTCCCCGTACAATTGGACGAAGATAACCCTTGCCAATACTTACAATACGTCCTTTTGGTTTTATACCTGTGTGGAATAACTGTTCTTGTTGCTGGTAAATTTTCTTAACTGTTGCTCTTCGCTGGTAATACTTTTTTGGCATTTGGAGGTGGTGCTGTTTTTCTAGTTTGTCCAATTCTCCATTTATTTTATCAAGGAGCAAGAGAAGACTCCGGGTAAGCCTTATACGCTTTACCTTAGTCTTACGACGCATTTTACTGTAGGATATATGACGCTTTTTCCATTTCAAATATTTAGTTCGAGGGGTTTTTATTCTTAAGGCTTTACAAATAGTTTTTAGCTGACCATAACTCCACGCTACAGATTCCCATAAAAGCTTCTCGTTGGTAGGGTATCTTACTTCACTCTCATAACAGGTTGCGTCCATTACAATGCTGTGCTTGTCTTTGATCTGAGGTGACCAGTAGTCAAAAAATACTTGTTGAACTTTATCTATATCTAACTTTTTGGATAATTCACAGCGAATTTCACTCACAATTTTATAATTCGTAAGGCGAGTGCTTCCCAAATCAATCCCACAAAAGAACTGATAATCTATATTGCCATTGAGTTGTT
>CALGUD010000166.1 GCA_937901915.1 uncultured Flavobacteriaceae bacterium | reverse complement strand
TTTAAAATCCTGATGTTGATGTTCTCCCTCTGCTATTTTTCGTTCCAGGGGATGAGGCATGGTAAGTTGGAAATATTAAAATCCAGTAATTAAACTGCCTTTCCTGCAGGTTAATTGTGAAGGTTCAGTAAAAGCGATTAGGATACAATGGACCCCATCAAACAAAGACCAGATTATTCTCTAATAATTGAATAATGGATAGGGCTTCATTAATTGATTTACCTTTTTTCTCACCGCATCAATTTTTCCTGAGTTTTCGTGATTTAATATAACTTCATCAATTAATTCTACAATTTCATAGAGGCTGTTTTCTTCTATTCCCCGGGTGGTTATTGCAGGTGTTCCAATTCTTATTCCGGAAGTTACAAACGGTGATTTATCATCAAAAGGAACCATATTTTTATTCACTGTAATATCGGCTTGTACCAAAGCGTTTTCGGCTTGTTTTCCGGTAATATTCTTGGATCTCAGGTCTATAAGCATGGAGTGATTTACAGTTCCTCCTGAAATCACCTGATACCCTTTTTCCATAAAGGCATCCGCCATAATTCCGGCATTTTTTATCACCTGTTTTCCGTATTGCGCAAATTCAGATGTTAATGCTTCTCCAAATGCTACTGCTTTTGCTGCAATTACATGCTCCAGTGGTCCACCCTGGGTTCCGGGAAAAACTGCACTATCAAGTAATGAGGACATTTTTCTCAAACTTCCGTTCTTTAATTTTATTCCAAATGGGTTATCAAAATCTTTTCCCATTAATATGAGTCCACCTCTTGGGCCACGTAAAGTTTTATGTGTAGTTGTAGTTACTATATGGCAATGTGGAATAGGGTCATTTAAAATCCCTTTTGCAATTAATCCTGCAGGATGTGAAATATCAGCCATTAAAATTGCACCGACACTATCAGCTATTTCCCTGAAACGTTTAAAATCCATATCCCTTGAATAGGCAGAAGCTCCGGCAATAATAAGTTGAGGTTTTTCCTTTTTGGCAATTTCCTCAATTTTATCGTAGTTTAAAGTCCCTGTCTCCTTCTCTACTCCATAGAAAACCGGATTGTATAACCTTCCTGAAAAATTCACCGGTGACCCGTGGGTTAAATGTCCACCATGAGAGAGGTCAAATCCTAATATTTTATCGCCTGGTTTTAAACAAGCTGCAAAAACTGCAGTGTTTGCCTGAGAACCACTATGAGGCTGAACATTAGCCCATTCAGTACCAAAAAGTTCATTCGCCCTTTCTATTGCAATGGTTTCTATTTCGTCAACCACTTCACATCCTCCGTAGTATCGCTTACCGGGATATCCTTCGGCATATTTATTAGTGAGTACAGAGCCAGCAGCTTCCATTACTTGCTCACTAACAAAGTTTTCAGAGGCGATAAGTTCTAAACCACTTATCTGTCGATTTTTTTCAGCTTGAATAAGGTCAAAAATTTGTTCGTCACGTTGCATTTTAGTAAGTTTCGTTAAATAAAAACGCAAAAGTAAAGAATAGATTCTGTAAATTGATATAAATTAATACCTTTAAGTTTAATTTTATCAAATACTAATTAACAAAATTTACATATGCCCAACATTGCTAATAATCCAAATAAAAAAACCTGGTTAAAAGTAGAAGATGATTCAGATTTTCCAATTCAAAATATTCCTTTTGGTGTTTTTTTGACACGTGATGATGTAATAACCATAGGAACGCGTATTGGAAATACTGCTATAGATCTTGGAGCTTTACATCAATTAGGCTACTTTAATGGAATTCCCCTTACCGATGATATTTTTTTACAGGATACGTTAAATGATTTTATATCTGACGGAAAGAAAACATGGAGGCTGGTAAGAAACAGGATTAGTGAAATTTTTGATCATAGCAACCCTGAGCTACGGGATAATGAAGGCCATAAACATATTGTTCTCTTTTCCCTGGATGAAATTGAAATGCAATTACCTGTACAAATTGGGGATTACACAGATTTTTTTAGCAGCAAGGAGTATGCATCTAATATGCAAAAACTCATTAATGATGCAGAAGCCAAGATTTTACCTAACTGGTTGCATATTCCTATCGGATACCACGGTAGAAGTTCTTCGATTATCCCATCCGGAATTCCCATTCACCGCCCTGTAGGCCAAACAATGCCCGAAGGAGCTTCCGAACCTGTTTTTGGCCCTTCTGAATCTGTAGATTTTGAATTAGAAACAGCTTTTATAACCACAGATGCAAATGTACTGGGTGAACCTATTTCTGTAAATGATGCTGAAAATTATATTTTCGGAATGGTACTTTTTAATGATTGGAGCGCCCGGGATATACAAAAATGGGAATACATTCCATTAGGGCCGTTTTTGTCAAAGAATTTTGCAGGCTCAATTTCTCCATGGATTGTTACAATGGATGCTTTAGAACCTTTTCGTATAGAAGGACCTGCCCAACTACCTAAACCACTACCCTATTTGCAGTTTAAAGGAAAAAAGAGCTATGACATTCACCTACAGGTTGATATTACACCTCAAGGCGGTGAGCCCGTAACGGTAACGGAAAGTAATTTTAAATATATGTATTGGAATATGGCTCAGCAACTGGCACATCATACTGTAAATGGATGTAAGATTAACAGTGGCGATATGATGGGCAGTGGTACCATAACCGGACCCAGCTCAGACTCATGCGGATCCATGCTTGAACTTACCTGGAAAGGCGAAAATCCACTTACGATGAAGGACGGTACTACCCGTAAATTTATTAATGACTGGGATACTGTTACCCTACGTGGATATTGTAAAAATGACAAGATACGGATAGGCTTCGGTGAAGTATCAAATATGCTACTACCTCCCTTTGAAAAGAAAAAAAATAAAAATTAAAGGATTGACTATCAGAAAAATATGAAATATCATTAAAAAATATTTATTTTTGGCATTGAAATTGTTTTTTCAGCCCTAAAACCCCTAAACTTAGTACTTATGAAGAAATTTCTACTCTCATTAGCCACTGTGGTCCTTTTGGTTTCCTGCAGCAGCGTTAAAAAAACCCAGGAAGCTCTGAATGCAGGCAATTATGATGCCGCTATAAGCAGAGCAATTGAAAAACTACAGGATAATAAAGCAAAAAAAGGCAATCAACCTTTTGTAATGATGCTTGAAGAAGCATTTGGTAAGGTTACGGCCAGGGACTTGAAGCACCTTGCTTTTTTAAAGCAAGATGGTAATCCTGCAAATTATGAAGAAATATATCAAACCTATGTGAGGCTTCATTCTATTCAGGAACGTATAAAACCTTTACTTCCGCTCCATATTCTGGAAAAGGACAGGAATGCACAGTTTAATTTCAATGATTATTCGCAACACATTATTGATTCTAAAAATAAACTCTCGGAATATTTATATGGCAACGCTGTAAGTTTACTAAAAAACAGTAACAATAAGTATGATTACAGGCAAGCATATAATGACCTCCGGTACATTGATGAAATAAATCCAAATTATAAGGACGTACGTCAAAAAATGGATGAAGCCCATCAAAAAGGGATTGATTTTGTTAAAGTAGCTATGTATAATGACACAGAGAAAGTAATTCCAAAAAGGCTGGAAGATGAATTGCTTAATTTCAACACCTATGGGCTTAATGATATCTGGACTGTTTATCACAATAATCCATTAAATGGGATTGATTATGACTATGAAATGGAAGTGTCTTTTAAGGATATAAATATATCTCCGGAACGAATTAATGAAAAAGAGATTATAAAGGAAAAAGAAGTTTCAGACGGATGGGATTACTTAAAAGATGCCAGAGGAAACGTGGTTAAAGACAGCCTTGGCAATGATATTAAAATTGAAAGGTTTAAACTGGTACGATGTAACTTTTATGAAAGAACACAATTTAAAAGTGTACAGGTTAGCGGAAATGTTACTTTTAAAGACCTCAGGACCAAGCAAAATATAAACTCCTACCCGCTTTCCAGCGAATTTATATTTCAGCATGTATATGCAAATTATGATGGCGATAAAAGGGCCCTGGAGGATTCATTCATAAGATTGCTTAGCCTCGAGGCTGTTCCATTCCCCAGTAATGAACAAATGGTTTATGATGCCGGGGAAGATCTCAAACAAAGACTTAAAAACATAATAACACGGCATAAGTTTTAAATCGAAATGATTCTTTGTCCCAACCCTCGTATGTTTAAATATTTTTTACATGGGTGGCTTCGAGAGCCTCAGCCACCTTTTAAGGTTATTAAGTTAATTGTTATTGGTTAATTGGTTTGATTCTTTTTTGTAATTCTTTTTTTTATTACTCTCAGGCTCTAGTCTTGTCTTTTTAGTTTGTAAAAAATAGAATAAGAAAAAGCTCCTTTCCCTTGACAGGGAAAGAGCCTGTACCGAACTCGTTTCGGTATGGATTATCCTGCCAGTGGCAGGATAAGACGGAAAGGGTCGAATACCGAAACTT
>CALGUD010000165.1 GCA_937901915.1 uncultured Flavobacteriaceae bacterium | reverse complement strand
AGGGCAGGAAGACCCGATTTCATCAGTAGATTATATGTACAGTACAGACCAGAACGATAAAACAGTTCTTAATAATTACTTGCCTGTAATCAATAAGAACGGAAGTATACAGTATGACAGACAGGTAGGTGTTGATTATGATATTGTTACGGATTTCAGGGAAAGCTATGCAAAATCTTCAACCGTAGGGCTTAAAGGAAATATTGTGGTCATGATGATAGGAATATTTCCGGTCGTGGTTCCCAGTTCGTTCTTTACAAACACCAATATTGAAAATGTAGCCCATACAACTATTACAACCAAAGTTATTCATACCACGGCTGTCCTGAAGGAAAAAGTAGCTATGGACCTCGGTGCCAGAGTTTCAACAATTAACGAAGCATGGGACGCCGAAACCGGGCAGGTAATACTTACACGGACCATTAATGAGTTTGATGATGAGTATTATAACTTCAACTTCCCTGCATATTGGGCATACAATAGCATGGGGCAGGCCTCAAAAAATATTGGTATAACGGGAACCCTGCAAAACAATGGTGATTATTTTACCATTAGTAATGCCGATCAGTATTTTACACCGGGAGATGAGCTTTTGGTTCAATATGGGGATAATCAGCACCAAAAACTATGGGTAATAGACTTTAACAGCTCAGGAAATGGAGTTTTATTAATGGATAAAGATGGAAATGTAGTTAACAGGACTGAAGGCCTTGGAATTAACACTCCTCTAAACTTTAAAATAATGAGGTCCGGTAACAGAAACCAGCAAATGGCAAACATGGCTTCTGTGACTATGATGAAAAACCCAATAAAAAATAATCAGGGAACTTACCTGGACTTAATCAACACTGCTTCCTTTATCCAAACAGAGAATTCAAGTGTAGCCGATAATTTAAGAATAGTAAATGCAAGTGCTGTTGAGTATGATGAGTTTTGGAATTGCCAGTGTGAGAGTGGTTTAGAGTTTCTGCCTTATACAAGTGAATTTTTAGATGAATTGGAAGATATAGCTTTTGAAGATTACGGATTTAACCCTTATGTATATAATGTAAATGGCGAATGGAGGGCAAAAAGATCGTATGCGTATTTAACAGAAAGGACAGATGCTAATGAAGGTACTTCCTCTAAAGCCAATACAAGAAGGGAAGGATATTATAAAGAATTTACTCCATATTATGCATTAACTGAAGATGATATCTGGGAAAAAGCAGGGGATGCTGATGATTCCTGGACATTTGCCAGTGAAGTAACACAATACAGTCCGTATGGGATGGAAATCGAAAACAAAGATGCCTTAAACAGGTATTCCTCTGCGCAATACGGTTATAATTTTACGTTACCAACAGCTGTAACTTCCAACAGTAAGTATCGGTATATGGGAGCAGATAATTTTGAGGATTACAAATTTTCAGGGTCATTGGAAGGGCATTTTAATTTTAAAGAACCTGTAGATGCTGACGGAGATGGGGGTATCAGACTATCTGATACGTATTCGCATACAGGAAGAACAAGTCTTCTGGTGCCTAAAAATGAATCCGCCCGGGTAGTAAAGCAACTCGTTGGTGAACCTCCGGAAGTTTTGGATTCTGACGGCGATGGAATCAATGATGATGCGGATTTCTGCCCTAATACCTACAGCAGGAATAGTGATTATGATGGCGACGGTATAGGTGATGAATGTGATGATGATGCAATACCAACAGTTTCTGAAAAAACTATTACACGTCAACATAGACGGTGGAAAGAATCAGTTTTTACTATTGAAGGAAATCCAAACGCAACGGTTGAATACGCTGTTGAAATTTTAGAAAGAGGAAGAAAAGGGCTAGAAATAGTTCTGAATGGAGAAAAATTATCCACTGAAGCGGATATTATTACAGGAGAGATTACTTTGGATGTTACAGGAAGGGCTTATGTAGATTTTAGAGTGAAGGCAAACAAAGCAAAAAGGAAAAAACATAAAAAAAGGGTGATGGCACAGTTTTTTATTAAAAATAAACTTACCGGTTATATAATTGGAAGTACTGTTACCCGTTTATGCCCTCGTGCCTTTAAGAAAAGAGATAGTGGAAATGGCGATACCGGTGAACCGCAATGGCAATGTGATCAATAGGTAGTTTAATAGAAGATATAAAGTAAACTAAAATAGTATGAAATTTTTAAAAAATATATTTTCAGTTGTAACATTGTTTTTTGGTTTTTTGAACGGTGTTGCCCAGGTATCAACCGCCGAACGCCAGGCATTAATAGATCTGTATAATGCTACTGCTGGTGATAACTGGGTCAATACTGTAAACAACAATGAACCCTGGTTAATTAATGACCCTACTTCCTTGGTAAACGATTGGTATGGAGTGAATGTAGCAAATGGGAGAGTTACCGAACTTGAATTGGCAAATAATAATTTAGTAGGGATTATTCCCAATTCTATTGGAGATTTAAGTGAGTTAACTTATTTATCATTATATACAAATCAACTAAATGGTCAAATACCTGCAGAAATAACACAGTTAACTAAATTGGAATATCTGTACTTGCTAAGAAATCAATTAACTGGACAAATCCCTATAGGAATAAGTCAGTTAGCGAGTTTGAAAATATTAAGATTATACAACAATCAATTAAGTGGGAATATTCCGGCAGAGTTGAGTTTGTTAACTAATTTACAAATATTAGCTTTAAATAATAATCAGTTTAGTGGAGTCATACCTCCGGAACTTGGACAGTTAATAAATTTAAAAGAGTTATCATTACGTGCTAACCAACTTACAGGAACAATACCCCCGGAATTAGGTCAATTAATAAATTTAGAAAGCTTATCGCTTTTTTCAAATCAACTTACAGGAACAATACCCCCTGAATTAGGTCAATTAACAAATTTAAAAGATCTATATCTTCATAATAATCAATTAATTGGGCAAATTCCATCGAGTTTGGGTCAATTAACCAATTTAACGGGATTGTATATTAACAATAATAATCTTAGTGGAATTATACCTTCATCGATAGCTGGTTTTACAAACCTAACGGTTTTTAATATAAATGCAAACTCTTTTGCTTTCTCAGATTTTGAAAATGAGTTTGCAACCTATCAATCAAATCTGACAACTTTTAATTATAGCCCTCAAGCCAAAGTAGATGACATAGAAACCCAATCGGTAGTGGCCGGGCAAAGCATTACTTTAACCAGTAATGAGTTAACCAGTAGCAATAATACCTATCAATGGTTTAAAGATGGTGTAGCAATAACAGGGGCTACAGCAAAGGATTTAGTGATTGAAGATGCTGAGGAAACCGATGCAGGGGCATATCATTTCACAGCAACTAATAGCATAATAACCAACCTTACTTTAGAGCGAAATACAATTACTTTAGAAGTAACAGATGCGGCAGATGCCTGTAATGTGTCGCAGACACAGAAGCAAGCCCTTGTGGATCTATACAATGCAACAAATGGCCCGGGCTGGACCAATACATGGGATATCAATGCTCCTGTTTGTGAGTGGTATGGAGTCACTGTGGTTGACGATGAAGTTACCGGCCTGGACCTGAATACCAATAATCTTTTTGGGGCCCTTCCTTCCTCCATCGGTAATTTATTAAATCTCGAAACTTTAGACCTGAGCGATAATCAGCTAACAGGAGAGATACCTTATTCCATAGGGGGTTTAATAAATCTCACCACTTTGTTATTGGACAATAATGATTTTACAGGTGACATCCCGGTTTCCATAGGGAGTTTATCCGGCCTTATCACTTTAGATTTGAGTGATAATACCATTTCCGGGACCATACCCATTTCATTCTGTAATTTTGAGGTAATGAAAGAGTTAGACCTTTCTAACAACCAGCTTTCAGGAACAATTATTGGCCAGGTTGGATTAATAAGGCAATTGGAACGGTTAGATTTAAGGAACAATCAATTATCAGGGAGTATTCCTTCTGCCCTTAACAGTCTGTACAGGCTTCAGTTTTTAGGGGTTAGTAATAACCTCCTTTCAGGTAATATACCTTCCGGGATACATAACTTCCCGGATCTAACAGAATTCGTTTTTGAAGATAACGCATTCGTATTCTCAAATTTTGAATCTTATCATGCTGATTTTATTGAAAAACTGATCCTTGCATATACATATACCCCACAAGCCAAAGTAGATGCAACGGAAACCAAAACAGTAACCACAGGTAATACAATTACCTTAACAACCGGTTTGATAAGTTTTAATAATCTTTATCAATGGTATAAAGATGGGGAAATCATAGAAGATGCAACAAATAAGGATCTGGTAATAGAAAATGCAGCAGAAACAGATGCCGGTGTGTACCATTTTATAGCCACAAACCTTATAATTAGTGGACTGGAGTTGGAACGTAATCCCATAACGTTATCAGTAGTTAATTCATGCGAGGTTTCAGCAGACGAACGCCAGGTATTGGTTGACTTTTACAATGCTACCAACGGGCCAAACTGGAACAACACTTTAGCCGGTAACCAGGTTTGGGATGTAAACAATGCCGAGTCTTCCATCTGCGATTGGTATGGGGTAACAGTGGTAAATAATGAGGTTGTGGGTATTGACTTAAGTGCCAATAACCTTACAGGACAAATCCCACAGTCGTTGGGAGGAATGGTTAATTTACAGACACTAAACCTAAATGGTAACCAGTTAAGCGGACAAATTCCGTTTACAGTATCCGGGCTGGATTTATCATTGCTGGACTTAAGCAATAATCAGTTTATTTATTCAAGTTTTGAATCGCAGTTTACCCAGTACCAGGCCAATGTGGAGACCTTTGTATATGCACCCCAGGCCAATGTAGACCAGGTACAGGATTTAAGGATCAGGGAGGGGGAAAGCGTTACACTAACCAGCAATGTATTAACCAGCACCAATAACAGTTACCAGTGGTTTAAGGATGGACTCCCTATAGCCGGTGCTACTACCAAAGATTATGTAATTCCGGCCGTAGCCACCACAGACGCCGGTGAGTATTACTTTACAGCAACCAACAGTGTGGTAAGTGGCCTGGACATTAACCGAAACTTTATCCAGTTATATGTCATTGCCCTGGACGATACTTGCGGTGTGTCTGAAACGGAAAGACAGGCCCTCATAGATCTGTATATTTCAACAAATGGTGATAATTGGACCAATACCTTAGCCGGTAACCAGCCATGGCTTATTAACGATCCTAACTCACCGGTATGCGACTGGTTTGGAGTGACGGTGGTTGATGGGAGGATAATTCAATTACAATTGGCTAATAATAATATGAATGGAGCATTGCCTTCTAGTTTAGGAGAATTGTCTGGTTTATTAAGTTTATATATATATGAAAATCAATTATCAGGTAATATCCCTTACGAAATAAGTAATCTCCAAAATCTTCAAAATCTGTATTTACAGAAGAATGAATTAACAGGTTCTATATTACCAGAGTTTGGATTATTAAAACAGCTACAATTTTTAATGTTGGATGATAATCAATTATCAGGAATTATACCTTCAGAATTAGGTTCTCTTTCACAATTAATTAATCTTAGAATCAGAAATAATGATTTAACAGGAAGTATACCATCAGAATTAGGAAATTTAACAACTCTAGAGTTCTTATTACTAGATGATAATCAATTATCAGGTTCTATACCACCGGAGATTGCAAATTTAATTAGTTTAAAAAGTTTAGGTCTAGGTAATAACCAATTAAATGGAGTTTTACCCCCAATGATAGGAAATTTAACTAACCTTCAATCTATAAAGGTAGATGGAAACAATCTAACAGGAACTATTCCAGATGAATATAGCTCACTTACTTTAATAAACTTATATCTAGAAAACAATAATTTTTCAGGAACTATTCCGAGTTTATCTTTTAATATAATGAATAGGTTCTCATTTGATAATAATAATTTTATATTTTCTGATTTTGAAAGTGAATTTTCTCAGTATGAAGCTAATATTTCAACTTTTACATATTCCCCCCAAAACAAAGTAGAAGAAGAAGAAACCTTGTCAATCTTAACAGGGGATAATATAACCTTAACCAGTACAGTACTCACCAGTGAAAATAACAGTTACCAATGGTTTAAAAACGGGGTAGCTATCGATGGGGCCATAAGCAAGGAGTATGTAATTGAAAATGCCACGGAAGCTGATGCTGGAGTATATCATTTTACAGCTACCAATAGTATTATAACTGGTTTAACATTAGAGCGTAACGCGGTTACATTGGAAATCAACCCTGCCGGTGCTTGCGATATATCCCAGGAAGAACGCCAGGCGTTGATAGATTTTTACATCAGCACCGATGGTGATAACTGGACAAATACAATTGCCGGTAACCAGCCATGGCTTATTAATGACCCCGAATCTTCCGTTTGCGATTGGTATGGTGTAACCTCTAATGCAGCATCAAGAATAGTAAAAATAGAACTCCCCGCAAACAATCTTCGGGGTACATTGCCAACATCTTTTACCACACTCACAGCGCTCACGGATGTGCAACTGGAACAAAACCAGATGGTGGGTGGCTTACCTTCGGACTTTGGAAACCTTACTGCCTTAATTACTTTTGATGCCAGCAATAACATGATGGTGGGAGTTATACCACAAAGTATCGGTAGCCTGTCATCCCTTACCATCTTAGATCTTGGGGATAACAATATGTGTTGCGTAATCCCGGAAGCTATTGGCGGATTAACAAGCCTTGTACACTTAGACCTTGGAATAAACAAATTTGTAGGGTCAATCCCTAACACATTGTGGAACCTGGTTAACTTACAAACAGTAAAACTCCATGAAAACACCTTGGTTGGAAGTATTTCACCGCTTATAGGGAACCTTCAAAACCTACAGATGTTCTGGGTGTCTGAGAATAATTTATCAGGATCTGTCCCGGCCACTATTCAAAACATACCTGGACTGTATAGTATTCATTTGGACTTCAATTCATTTTCAGGAGATTTACCCCTGCTGATTCCAAATTTCTCCTTACCAGGCACCGATGTTCAAATTAACAACAACAGGTTTATTTTTAATGATTTTGAAGCAGAATTCCCCGCTTACCTGGCAAACCTGGATATTTTTGTGTATTCACCCCAGGCTAAAGTAGATTCACCTCAAACAATCTCATTACTATTAGGGGAATCAGTAACGCTTACCAGTAATCAGTTAGTAAGTGTTAGTAACAGTTACCAATGGTATAAAGATAATGTGCCTATACCGGGCGCTACCTCTAAAGACTTTACTATAGAAGAATTTGCAGCAGAAGATATTGGTTCGTATTATTTTATAGCTACCAATAGTGTGGTAATTAACCTCGAATTGGAACGTCATCCTATTCAATTAGTAGAACTTGTAGATACTGATGAGGATGGAATACCGGATACGGTAGATACGGATGATGATAATGATGGTGTTAACGATTCCGATGAAATTGTCCTGGGGACAGATCCTTTAATACCGGATGACCCTACAATAGATACTGATGGTGACGGCATTCCAAATGCAGACGAATCTGATGAAGATTCTGAAACTGTTACTGATAATGACGGTAATGGTGTGCCTGATGTTATTGACGCTGCCGACCCTGCGACAACACCAATTTTTTGTAATTATACGGAAGATACTTTCCCTATCATTGCAGATCTTCCTGTACCTAATGGCGCATCCAGTGCTATCTGGTATGCAGATAGCGAGGGCGGGGAACCTTTAGATCCCCTGGAAGATTTAGGAGAATTTGATGTTTACTGGGCCGAGATAAGTTCCAGCTCAATAAGAATACCGTATACACCAATATTGAGTCCTGGTGCTCCGGGAATAGAAGAAGAAGATTATTGGGAATTCAGTAATTCGTCTAACGCCACTTTAGCAGATATTGTGATCACCTACACCGAGGAGCCTTTAGTTTGGTATAGCTCACCAACAAGCACTACACCTTTAGACCTGAGTACTGTGTTAGTAAATGATGGCTATTATTACGCGCAACAAGGAGATAACGAATGTAGATTTGAAATACAGGTTTATGTAGGCCCGCTGCCTGCTGTGGCAGATGGTGTACAGTCATTTTGTACATCCACAATGCCAACAGTTGCTGATATAGTAATTAATACAGACAACAACATTGTATGGTACACATCCGAAACAGGGATGGCAACTTATAATGAAACGGATTTATTAATTGATGGCGGAATTTATTATGCAGCTGTAGATGATGGCTTTGAGATAAGCGTGGACAGAAAAAAGATTACTGTAAATCTTTATGATATGCCTTCACCTTATATTTATAGGACCAATCAGGTTTTTTACTCATTCGATAATCCTACCATTTCTAATTTGGTGGCAACCGGATCCGATATTGCCTGGTATGATTTTGCAATAGGCGGTACTGCATATAGGGATTCAGACCCTTTGGTTAATGGGGTTACCTATTATGCAGCCCAAAGTGGCGGTGTTTGTTCCAGTTCCATAAGGAGGCCTGTAACTGTAACTATACTGGATGAGCAGGCACCTACTTTAATAGGGTGTGAAAAGTTCAGGCCCCAACCCGGCGATCAATATTTAGTAAGCGCTTGGGTTCGTGAAGATGGCTTGCAGGTAAATGGATCTGAAACCCGATATTTTAGTGAGGTGAAGGATGACTTCATTAATTTATTAAACCATTTAAAAGATAAAATTTTTGCAGACGATCCAAAAAACAGGGTTATAGAGAGTATATACATACCATCTCCTGATACAAGAGAGTTCGATGTTTTAGTACCATTTATCAAAGATCCCACCAGTAAAAATTTAACGATCTATGATTTTAAATATATAAAAGAAAAACAAAGTACAACCGGATTAGAAAAAACAGTTGGATTTTCATTCTACTTGAGTAGTAACAAGGTGTATAAGTTCACATATTTAACACCGTTTGTCAGACAACAAAACGATATACTTGATTACCGCTATCCATTACTTATTTTTGATAGTAATATACTCTCATTGGATTTCACAGATGTGTCTATTCACAGTAGCAATAATTACTTTTTTATACGATCGGATTTCCGGGTTAATGGAGGAGCGTTAAGTTATAGTATTTCAGATTTTGTAAGTGATGGTTCCATGATCTCCGGATTAAATCCATCGGTAGAAGTTTTTGATTTCGTACCGGATCCCGATTATCAGGCTATGGAATATACAAATGCACTCCTTAAAATTACCTACATGGATGCCGAAGGAGAAGAAATTCAAATACAATCAACAGAATTAACACCCCAGGGTGAAATTATAGATGGATGGCAGCGCATGTCGGCAGATATTACCATTCCGCTGGAAGCTGCCAGCATGACCATATCACTAA
This sequence comes from uncultured Flavobacteriaceae bacterium, assembly GCA_937901915.1. Classification (GTDB taxonomy): domain Bacteria; phylum Bacteroidota; class Bacteroidia; order Flavobacteriales; family Flavobacteriaceae; genus Abyssalbus. The sequence continues at coordinate 12,681 of CALGUD010000165.1, read as the reverse complement.
CGAATAATGCCGAAGGTGATACAAACGTCTATTTTGATGACCTGCGTTTTCATCCGTTTGACGGAAATATGAAAAGCTTTGTATACGATCCCATTACGCAACGTCTGCAGGCAGAATTGGATGAAAACAACTATGCCACTTTTTATGAGTACGACAAAGAAGGCGGACTCGTAAGAGTGAAAAAGGAAACCGAAAGAGGGGTATATACCATACAGGAAACCCGTTCCGGAAATTCAAAACTTAATAGCATCGATTTAAATGAATAATACATTAGTTAAATATATACTGATGCCGTTGTTCCTGTTTTTAGGATCGGGCCACTTAAATGCCCAGAATAAAGAGGCTAAAGAACTCCTGGATAAGGTCGCAGCTTTTTATGAAAGTTCAACTGCTTACCAGGTTGAACTAACCTATAATATGCACAGGGGATTAACCGGAAGCAACATTACCGAATCCTATAAAGGTTCAATAATTAAAAACGGAAGTTTTTTAAAAATGGAACTGCTGGATTCTGAAATACTTCAGTTTAAAGAGGCACAATTAATCATTGATAACAGCGCTAAACAGGTGCTGTATATTGATAAAAGCACAGGATTGGATAATTCCCCTCTCAACATTTCCGCATACCTGGATTATTACACAAAAACAGTTGTAACAAACAAAGGCAATATAATTGTATGTGAAATGGTACCTCAGGAAATATCCGGGCAATTGCCGTATGGTAAAGTGGTGCTTTATATCAATAAGGATACATACAGCCTCGAAAAACAAGAGCTTTTCTTTTCAAATTTAATTCCTTTTAAAAATGAAAATAATGAAGATGTTAATGATTACGGCCGATTGGTAATTGAATTGAAACATCAAAAGCTTAATGAAGATCAAAAAACATACAAATTAAGTGATTATATCAGCATTTCATCAGGAGATGAAGCATCACTTACCGGTAAATATTCAGGATACAACCTTATAAAACAAAACCTCTAAAGTAATACATTACTTATGAAAGATATTGTAAAAAACATAGTGCCCTTCATACTTTTACTAGCCACTGCATGTATCTACGGCCAGGATAAAGTACAATACGATTCTTCCGAAATCGGTACCGCGATAAGTAGTTCAGCTAATTTGGAATTTTCAGATCCTGAATTAAACAACAACAGTATCACAACTGTTGATGCCAATACAATCATTGAACTGGCAGTGGATACGGAATCTGAACCTTCTAACTGGTACAGTTACGAACTTACACTCAACGTAACACCACAACTGGAGGACGGCACGTTTGATACAGCCAACACCCACCAAACTGTACTGTCAATAGAGCACAATATAATTGCCGGGGTAAGCAGTACCTCCCGGGATATCAGTAAACATGTTTTAAAAGGACGTTTCGGGGCTAGAATACAAATAACCCAGGGCAGCTATCAGGACCTGGGAGCAGGGAGCCCGGCAGACACAAATGGGTATGTGCCCGAAAACGTAAGTTTATCCATAGAATTCACCGGGAAACGCTATAGGGAATTATCCTTAACCCAACCGGTACCTTCTGCTGTGTATGTTGCTGAGGAAAATGAGTTAAATATAAGCTGGGCACCGGTTACAGGGGCAGAAAGCTACGATTTGGAGTGGACATGGGTAGATGCGTATGGTGCCGACCTGGATGCATTGCTGGGTAAAAATCAAATCAGTTTTACTTCCAGGGATTTTCAACTGAATAACACCCGTATCCAAACGGGCGAAACGGAATACAACATACCTCTTATTTATTCTAAAGGATACCTCATTTACAGGGTAAGGGCTGTAGGGGTTTATTTGCCAAACATCTCTAAGCTGAGGTACGGAAAGTGGAGTAGTGGCTTGTCCGATGAACAAACGGTCGCCAATTGGCCTCATGTGTATACACTCTCGGATGGTCACCAGGTGGACAAAAACTGGCAGTTCCAGGCCAGTTATGCCGAACAAGGTAAAAAGAAAGAAGTAGTCAGTTATTTTGACGGAACCCTGAGGAACAGGCAGACCGTAACCAAAATAAACTCGGATGACAATATTATAGTGGGCGAAGTAATTTATGATGCACAGGGCCGTCCGGCCGTTGAGGTTTTGCCCGTACCTGTGAATGATAAAAGTATAGATTTCGTTTCCGATTTCAACAGGAATATAAATAACCAGGTGTACAGTTTCCAGGATTTTGACCTCGACACACAAAATATTCTCGATCAATTTACACCCGCCAAGGGAATGTCTGATGCCTCTGGAGCCAGTCAGTATTATTCATCCAGTAATGACGTAAACGACCCGTTTAAGGAGAGAATACCCGATGCACAGGGCCATCCGTTTTCCCAGGTGGAATATACACCCGATAACACCGGTCGTATCCGTAGAAAAAGTGGGGTAGGTGTAAACCATCAGCTTGGTAGCAAACATGAAATGGAGTACTATTACGGAACTCCTGAACAAGTAGAATTAAACAGGCTTTTTGGGTACAGTGTTGGCCATTTTTTACATTATAAAAAGAACCTGGTAGTAGATCCCAACAGGCAGGCCAGTATAAGTTATATAGATCCGCAGGGAAGGACCATAGCCACAGCCCTGGCCGGGTATTCCCCTCAAAATCTTGACAGCCTCCCGGATGAACGCAACAGCAGTGGATTACACGAAGAGATGTCATCCGATTTACTGGGTAAATTGGCGCCGGGCGCTACAGACACCAATCAGGACAATAATATTATTACCGCTACCGGAACCTATGGGAATCAATATGATGCCTTGTTCTATAGCGCCACTAAAGTTTCTGCCTTTGACGAGGAGCGGTCTTTTGATTACAGTTTAAACAATGAACCATATTTCAATTTTGGGTGTGTTCCTGACAGCGGTTTTCCTTTTATTTACGATTTAAGCATTAATGTAACCGATGGAGATGCCATAACGCTATTGGAGAACCCTATTCAATACCTTATTAACCTTTCCGAGGAAGAGAACGGTACCTTTGCGGTGCTGGAAGCTTTAGAGGATATCAGCGTACCAAGAGGCTCCTATACAATTACGAAAAACCTTACTGTAAACAGCGCAGCCCTGGAAGGGTATGCCGATGATTACATTTCGAGGCTTACGGCCCCTGCCGATCCATGTTATATAGACCCGGCTACAACTACAAATTTGCCTCCCCTTACAATGGATGGTTGTTTTATGGATTGTGCGGAATGCGAACAGGCACTTTATGACCAGTATGGCAATAAAACAGCGTACGTTGAAGCTCAGATTGTGGCGTATGATTATTCCGATTTGTCTTATATGAATGAAACTGAATTGGAAGATGAAAAAGATCAACTAAGAATTGCTTTTGGCAAACAATGGGAAGCTTCTATAGCAGCTTGTAATGCACCTTGTTTTGATGGTACGGTTGATCTCAATGACCCTGATTCAGTTGAACAACTGGTGCAGAATTCTGTAAGCTGCTCGGTGGCAAGGAATGAGTTGCTAAACGATATGAAACCCAACGGCCAGTATGGTGCATCCGGTATTTTGGTTAATGGAAGCCAGATAACCCAAACACCCGAAAGTGCATTAAACATTTATAATGATGCTAACATATTGTTCAGTACCCGCCTGACAGGGAACGAAAACCTTCATAACAGCTGGAGAAACCCAAGGCATCCCGGTCATGATGACTCACCATCCAGCTCATCGCAATTATATACAGACGGGCATTATTACAATGAAGACGGAACCATAAGTTATGTGATCGTAAAAATGATTGAAGAGATCATTGAAGGTGAAGGCGAGGAAGAAGATGAAGTGAATGTTTATTTTGAACCACCGCTTATTGATGGAAATATTGAGATCATATCAACAGAAGATATGGACAATCCCGATGAATATTATGTGGAACCGCAATATTTAGCAAACGTAACCGACTTCCTGGCTTCAGGGGTTTGGCAGGACCAATGGGCGGAATCCCTCCTGGTGTACCATCCTGAATATTGCTATTTAAAATATGCTGAAGCGGTTTGTGAAAAAACCTTTCCAGTATCGGGAGCGGTTATGAATTCTGACGGGTATGACCTCTATCTGCAAACAATAAAAACGTATGCCCAGGCGGTAAGTGCAGGGCTTTTATCTGATTTTGATAATATAGGAGGCCAGGATCCTTATTTTAATAACCATCTTGGGAGCAGTTTTGAGAATTCTGCACTTTACCAGGCAAGGCAAAACCTTATAGATGAAGCATTAAATACCAATTACAACGGCAGCAATAAAAACCTGATGCAGTTTACCTATGCTACATTGGTTTGTAACAGTGTTTCTACCTGTGACGTATCGGCATCAACACCGGGTGCCATTACTTCGGCTATTGGTTCTTTACCTTTAGAATCAGAGAGAGACCAGTTCTGGAATACCTATAAAGCCAATTATTTTACAGCCAAACAGGTTATACAATCCTTATTTGCCAATATCTATGCCCGTAATAACGGATGTTATAACGGTTGCATAGGCAACGAACCGCCGCCAACCACTTTGTTAACGGTTATAGCAGACTATAGCAGTTCCATAAAGAGCAGTGTAAGGAGCAATATCAGTACAAGTCAGCCCGATCTTTGTAAATACACCCACAAAGGGCAGTATAGCGATAAGGAAAAACGCTTTAAACCTTCCGATAATATGTATAATTCCGGCGACAATGCACAGGAAGTGTATAACGACTTTGAAGAATATACCGGCTATGAGTATTATGTACAAACCGGGGTTTGTCCGCTGGCAAGGGACCTGGAAGTGTACCTGGACCATTATTTTAAAGAACGGTCATCATCAGGTTCGCTCGAACCCGCCATCCGTAACAAAACATTCAGCAAAACCTACCTGAGCCCGAACCTCTTTGAAGAAATGGGAGGGGAACACCCAACGGAGGAAAATTTTAATGTACAGGCTTCAGCCAATGGCAATACACTCGAAATAAACTTTCACCAGGCAGGGTCCAATTTAAATGAAAATCCAATTACCCTAACCTTACCAGCCGGTTTTAGCGGTAGCTGGAGTAACTACGGCAACGGCAGCTGGGTAATTACCAAAATGAGCCGTATTTATACAGATTACAATGCCGGAACAGAATTATTTACTTATAGTATAGCCGCCCAGGTTAAACAAAACGATACCGACACCGATTATGAAGAGATCATCATCACCGGTACCACCCAGGCACGTATTGCGGAATGTAGTATTACCGATGCCAATGGTATCGGGGAATATTTAGGGAATGGTAATAGTCATGGTTCATTAGGCGATTGTAATATTGAAAGCCAGTTTACACTGGCATTGGCCGGGTTGTTAAACAGGCTGGAAAACTCCAATGTGTTAAACACCACGGTTAGCTTATCCGGGTATACTGAATATACAGGTAGCTATTTATCTGCTTTCTGGGGCTCTGGAAGTGCCCAATGGACTTCAGAAGGGGGTGGAATATACTCCATCCAGGTAAACGGCACAACCAAATTTATTTTAACCCTGGAGCAGGATTTTAATGTCTCTGATATTGATTTTATAACCGGTGTGGCCTTTAATTTTGATTACAATACCGAAGGCCGAATTATACGCCAGAATGCTACCATTACATATTTTGATTCCACCCTCACCCGCCAGACAACTACAGGAACCCTTACGGAAGACGGTACCCGTCTTATCAATTTCCTTTGCTGCGGTGATATTAATGATTTGGTTGGGGAAGAGGAAACTCCTGAATGTAAAAATTCTGTTCCATATTGTATGGAAAATCAGGAAACCGAAGAATTGTTTGAATATTATTTTAAAGAAGTTTTTAATGAAGCCATTAATAATCATCCTCCGAGTTTTAGCGATTTTACACCTGTCAACGCCCCATTTATAGATGAATTTATAACACAATTGGATCTAGAAGATAGGTTACAAAGGAATCTTGATGCATATATAAGTTCGGGAGTATCTGACTTAAATGCTTTTGATGTTGATGTTAGTAATCCTCAAATTAATTGGTCACATCCTCTTCTTAGTGATTGGTTTAATCTTAGCTTACTTTTTTCAGCAGATAGTACTAATACTGAATCAGTATCTTTTTTCTTCGATTTTAGAGCATCACCTTATGAAATAGTAGAAGTTAGTGAAGTGATATGTCTGGATATAAAAGGAATTGAAACTGCTGCTAAAGCTACTGCAAATAGAGGTTTATGGCCTATATCACTAGATGGTTCACTACCATTTTATATAACTTATATTGATACAAATGGCAATCTGGTTAGTAATGTTCATTTAGGGTATCTTTTTATAACGTTCAATGATAGTACAAGCCAGTACACAGAATTTTCAAATTTAGATCCTTGTGATTTCTTTGAACCTGTAGAACCAATAGTAGAAGATCCTTGTTTAGCTAATATTAAAGAGGCCTTTGAAGATTTATATACTGATATGTGGAGGTTAATGAATGAATTTTCTAATTTATCACCAGAAGATAATGAATTGTATCGTCCAATACAAAATTGGATGAATATTGTACATCCTGATTATATTCCAGCCGGGTATAATGAGCTAGTTCCCTATTTACCGGAGTTTAACAATAATTGTGTGTCTGGTTTGCCTGGAAATTATGACTCAGGAGACTCACCAGTAATTATTTATCAAATTGAGGGAGGGTTTGTTTTTTATATTAAAGGCTATTGTAGTACCGCTATTTTCGACGAGGAATTTCGAATACTTCATTACAATCAAAGTAATCCAAATTTTGAGTGTACTCCGGGTGTAGATGGTAATAGAATTACAATTGAAAATTTATCATACAATGAAGTAGGAGGAAGATTAACTGCTGATGTTTATGTGAATATCCCTAACTCATCATGTGTTACTACAGAAGATGAAAGGAGGTATATGTTACAGGAGGATAAGATTTTTAAGTTTATAAATTGTGGTGATTTTAGTCCACATCCCTGTGAAATGGAGTTCGAAAGTGTAACTGATTTTGACATTTATTTTAAAGCACTTTTAAATGATGTTTTAACAGATGTATCGACTGCACTCAATTCTGGACAATCCCTTGAAAGTATGAATGGAACTGATATTACCAACTACCAAAGTTATCAGAACCTGATTAATCAGTTTCCTTTAAAAGATAGCTATGAGTATGCTGCTTATACACGTAATGGGGAAAACATAATTCATCCTTTAAATACATCTATAGCAAGTTATAGCCCTATTTCTATTATGAATAATAAATTATTAGGTGTTCATTTCAATTTTGGGGATTATTATGGTTTCACTTTTGAATTTAATAGGTATAATTCTTATTTTGATTATGATTCACTTCTTAACTTTCAAGAACTTGAAATTTATAATACTACCGTTCCAATTCCTATTGATCCGCCTATGCGGGGTTCTAGCACTTATACAATTTCTTATTCTGATGATGAGACTTATAATTCTTATGGTAATTACACCATTTCATTAATATCTGATCCCTCCCTGCCGCCTTCTGGTGAAAATATTACTCCTTTAGATGTTTGTGTTTTCTTTAATACTGCAGATTTAAATGATGACTCAGGAGATAATGATGACTCAGGAGATAATGTCCCCAGCTGCTCAGAAATTGCCGATAAAGAGATAATCTTTGAGAATCATGTCAAAAATATTCTTAATGACATTGTAGGGGGCAATTATTCACCCGGGCAAAACCTTGATGATATTTCAGTACACTCCCAAAATCTTATCTATGATACTGATTTGCAGATAAGTGAACGTTTGCCATTAATAAATTCGGGTTTTAATGGACAACCAGTATTTTCAGGCGGCCTTACATCACAAATATATTTTCTAACCAGTTCCTCACTTGGGTTGAGGTTTACTGGTGATAATGGTGGTTTTGGGCTTGAGTTTGGATCTATTGTACAGGGATTTGAAGAGTTTAATGTTAACGATCCTGTTATTGAAGAGATTTTATCAATTGATATGGTTGAAATCCCTGGGAGTGGACAAGGAGGCTACAGAAATGATTTGACAATTAGATACCGTAATAATTTAGGAGAAGAAGTGGTTAAAAACACTGGAATTCAATTACGGTATCGTACACAGGCTGGCAACGGAGGAAGTATAGCGACTTGTGATTTTTTTAGTCGTGATGTAGGTAATTCTTCCTTCAAAAGTTCTAGTAGTAAAGAAACCTTAAAATCATCAATCACTTCTGCGCGCGGTACATTAGACCTCGCCCGCGAGGAGTGCGGTGAAGGGATATGTATTCCACCTGTACCGGAGCCTATAAGCTGTTCTGAAAAATACCCGGTTTATTTGGCTATATTAAACAGTCTTGGCGATATGGATGAGGTTCCACTGACCGAAACACAGTTCTGCGACAACTATTTCCAGTACATTGTAGAGGATTATGATTATTTCCTTACAGCCTTAGAGGTGACGAGTACGCTGGACGTAAATTACATGTCCATTGCACGTTTTGGGGCTACCGAGTTTAACTACGGCTATGCAGGAATAAGGGGTATCATTAATAAATATGCAAACCTTGTAGCATCCAGTACACCGGACAATGTAAAAACATGGACTGCATTTACATCAGAAGAAGTAGAAAGTCTTGAAAATGCTGGTGGCTGTACCGAAATCCCGAACCCGTTCCCGGTGAATTTCAACGATGTAACCATTCCCATACCGGAAGAAAGCAATTGCGAACAATTCGCACTCAGTGTATATGAAGCCTATACAAACGACAGTTATGATGCCTTCCTGGAACGCACCAGGGCTGAATTCATAAAAACATACCTGAAAGAAGCTACCGAAAATGCCGTAGAAACTTTTGATATGGTGTATTTTGATAAAGAATATCAGTATACCCTTTATTACTACGACCAGTCCGGTAACCTCATACAAACCGTACCACCCGAAGGGGTAGACCGCTTTACAAACACAGAACTTGAAGGTGGAATCAACGCTCAGATAAACCAGTACAGGGCCAATGATGTAGCCACAGAAAATAGTCTCTTACTGCCTGATCACAGGTTAAAAACAGAGTACCGCTACAATTCGTTAAACCAGCTGGCATGGCAAAAAACACCCGATGGTGGTGAAACCCGGTTTGCTTATGACCTGTTGGGAAGGATTATAGCCTCTCAGAACGCAAAACAGGCAGCCAATAACAGGTTTAGTTATACCACCTACGACGAATTGGGCCGTATAGCCGAAGCCGGTGAACTGGCACTCAACGTAGCAGTGGAAATTGACGGAATATCAGGGAAATTGCTGTATTCCGCCAACGGTGCCCGTGTGGAAACAGCCACAGGCTATCCTGCAAATATATCAGACAACCAGTACGAAGTCACCCGTACCCGTTATACCGAACCCGTAAGCTTTGCGGCCGAAATTTTTGATACGGTAGACGGTAGCGGCAGCCATGTGGGCAACTCAAGGAACCGCGTCACCGCTATTTATTCGTATGATCAGGTGACCCCGTCCACACTCGAGCATCAGTATAACAATGCCATTTTCTATAACTACGACATCCACGGGAATGTAAAAGAGCTGGTACAGCATAATAAAATGCTCTCCCTTTCTTCCGCAGATCCGAATTCGGGTATGAAAAACGTATTGTATGAATACGACCTGATCAGTGGAAATGTCAATAAAGTCACCTACCAGAAAGGAAAAGAAGACCAGTTTATCCATAAATACGAATACGACGCCGATAACAGGATCGTAAACGTTCAAACATCGTCAGACGGATTCACCTGGGAACGTGATGCCAATTACGAATACTATGCCCATGGCCCGCTCGCAAGGGTACTTATAGGCGACAAGGAAGTACAGGGAATAGACTATGCCTATACCTTACAGGGCTGGCTTAAAGGAGTCAATTCCGAAACATTGGATGCCGGCCACGATATGGGCACAGACGGAACAAGCAGTTCCTCCGTCGGACAGGATGCATTCGGGTATTCACTCTCCTATTTTAACGGCGATTACCAATCCATCGGAAGTACAGGTACCACTTCCTTTGCGTATAGCAACAACACCCAGTCCACCAAAGACCTTTACAACGGGAATATCAAACAAATGGTTACCGGCATTGTGGATAATAATGAATCCATACTGCCTGCACAGTTAAACCAATATACATACGACCAGCTGAACCGTATTAAGGCCATGCAGGGCAACAGCATTACAGGCGGGGCATCCTCAGCAAGTTACAGTGCCGCCTATTCGTACGACAATAACGGAAACCTGGAAACCCTTGAAAGGTCTGCCGTAACAAGCACTGGTACCGTATTGCCAATGGACGACTTTAACTATAACTATGAAACCGATGTAAATGGAGAGAAAACATCCAATAAATTGTTATCCGTATCCGATAACCCGGCCCTTGATGCCAATTTTGACAGCGATATAGACAGCGGGCAATCCGCCAATAACTACCAGTACGATGCCATAGGGCAACTCACAGCCGATGAAGCCGAAGGCATTACCAATATAGAATGGAGGGTGGACGGAAAAGTAAAAGCCGTACATAAAAATGTAAACGGGCAACAAAGCACCATCAGCTTTTACTACGATGGTTTAGGCAACCGTATTGCCAAATCAGTAGAACCCGCCAATATATTCACCTATTATGTGCGGGATGCACAAGGTAATACCATGGCTGTATATGAAAACAACAACGGCAGCACAGAAGATTTTCTCCTTAAAGAGCACCACATTTTCGGCAGCTCCCGTTTAGGCCTTGAAGAAAAGAACATCCCGATCACTGAAATTATGAACGAAGACCCTGTAATTACCCTAAACCGTGTTTCAGGCGACAAACGCTATGAACTCAGTAACCATTTAGGAAATGTATTGAGTGTAATCACCGACCGCAAGTTGCTAAATTCAGGAATTTCAGGTACCTTTAAACCAGACGTTCTTGCATATAATGATTACTATCCCTTTGGGATGCTCTTACCGAACCGCCATGGAAACACCTCCGATTACCGCTACGGCTTCCAGGGCCAGGAAATGGATAATGAGGTGAAGGGTGAAGGAAACTCTGTGAATTACAAGTATAGAATGCATGACCCGAGGGTAGGGAGGTTTTTTGCGGTGGATCCGATTGGAGGTAAATATCCATGGAATAGCCCTTATGCATTTAGTGAGAATCGAGTTATGGATGGCATTGAATTGGAGGGTAAAGAGTTTAGTTTTTCTCAAGCAACTGACGGAACAATTTATATAAATGCACACTTTAGAGTTATACAAAGTGCAGATGTTCCAAAACAGTTTTATGAGTTAGTTATGGATAAAGTGAAAACTAGATATTTGCAAGTTTTTGATAGTAAAATAAAAAGTGGCAAAATTCAAGGATGGTTTACCTATGAAATTATTAGTGAGAGAATTAGCAATAAAAAGTATAATATAGAATTGATGGACCCTGAGGCATATATTGATAAAGCAACTGAAATATCAGGAGATCCTAAATATCTGACCAAATACTCAAGAGGAATTACTAATCAAATTGGAGGTTCAGAAATATTTGCTACCACAAATGGCATAGTTTCTGGTATTAATGTTTCAGATATTGATTTCAACAATGAATTTACTTCTTTTAAACAAGAAGAACTTGCTAACGAAATTTCTGAAACAATAATACATGAAATGGGTCATTTGTTAGGTTTACTTCATGTTTGGGATAAAGTTCATCAAAACGATGATAAAGTAACATTTAGACAAATTTCAAAAATAGCTGATATATATGAAAAAGCTCTAGAGCAATTAGATTCAGATATGTTATTGCTTTCCTCAGGAGAACAAATTGAATTCATTGCTAATAATTTAATGGTACTTGGAGAGCCTAATGGGATGGAAGAATTGGGAGAAGTATTTCAAAATAAAACTTTCTCCCCTGAGCAACTGCAAATGATTTTTAACTTTATTCATGAAAATCAAACGAAAAGCAAAAAAGAAGAGGAATCTAAACAAGATGATTAAAGTAATTTATTTTAAAATATTGTTATTAATGAATATAAAAACATACATATTTCATTGTTTATTCCTAGTTTTTAGTTTTCATGTAATTAATGCACAGAATAGTTTAGAGCTTGTAGATAGTTTAGTAATTTTTAGAGGAAGTGAATCTTATTTACAAAAGAATTTTGAAGAAAAAGTAAATAAAGTAAATAAAGCTTTTATTTACTTTGACTCAAAGGGTTATGATGAGTTAACTGTTTTTTTAAATAAAAATAAAATTATTGATACTATCTTAAAAAAACCATCATTATATTTTAGTAGAGTATTTAATAATAAAGAGAGAGTTAGTTTTAAAAATAAAGTTTTATGCTTTAATTTAATTGATTCAAAAAAGTATTTTAAATTATTTATTGATAATGATTATAAAAGTATCATCATTATTCCCCATATCAATGAAGAGTTAATTAAAAGTTTTGATAAAACCAATATAGGTGAACCTTCAAAGCCAGTTTTTATGAAGAATAAAGACTATATAGAGATTCATTTGTTAGACTTTGATTACTATGAATACTTAGAGAATTCATTACAAAAACCACGATAGTACGAATTTAGCGAGGCATGATATATTGAGGTTATTTAAGGAAATATTTCTAATACCCCCGCTACCGCTAGCGCAATGTCATTAAGTTAAGGTTTTTTTATAATGTATCTTTTTGATTTTTAGTTATT
>CALGUD010000164.1 GCA_937901915.1 uncultured Flavobacteriaceae bacterium | reverse complement strand
GTAAATCCGCAACTGTTACATCGGAGAAGTTATTGATAATCGAAACGTTCGAAAGTTCAGGTGAAACGGTAATATTTAAATGATGTACCCTGGAAACTGCTACTAAAAAATTGGTCAGGGATACGTTTGTTACGTTTATATCCAGGTTTAAATTCTCTGTAAGCCCTGCATTGTCAACCGATAAAACATCGAGGTTGTTCTTTATTTTATTAAGCCTTACATCCTCTTGTCCGAAACATATAAAAGAACTCAACAAAAACAGTAAAAAAGTATATTTTTTAATCATAATCAATCAATGAGTAAGGCATACACTTCTTCAACGGACGTGACTCCATCCCTTATAAGTTGTATGGCATTAGTTTTAAGGGTTTTTATATTTCTTTCCTGTAAATAAGCATTAATTTCCATTTCGTTGTTCTTAATATGCTTTACCAGTTCATTGTTTATAGGGATGATCTCGTAAATGGCTTTTCGTCCGTTACATCCCGTAGCCTCAAAATGAATAACTAAATCCTTTGGTACGGAAAAATTTTCCGGGAACGCCTCTTTTGTAACTTTTGCTTCCTTTTTACAATGCCGACATAATTGCCTGACCAGACGCTGGGCGACACTTACGTTAAGTGTGCTCGCTATTAAAAAGGATGGGACACCCATATCAATAAGCCGGGAAATGGTAGCCCATGCTGAATTTGTATGTATGGTTGACAATACCAGGTGGCCTGTAAGGGCAGCCCTGATAGCCATATTCGCTGTTTTCACATCACGGATCTCTCCCACCATGATCACATCGGGATCCTGCCGTAAGAATGTACGGAGTGCCGATGCAAAATCAAGCCCGATCTTTTCCTTTAACTGTACCTGGTTTACGCCTTCGAGTGTGTATTCAATAGGGTCTTCAATGGTCAGTATATTTGTTTTACTGTCATTTAATAACTTTAAGGTAGCGTATAAAGTAGTGGTTTTCCCCGATCCTGTAGGCCCGGAAATGAGTATGATGCCGTTGGGGGTTTTTATGGATTCCTTATAAGTCCTGAGTTCACTTTCGGTAAAACCTAAATCATTCAGGTCAAAACGGCTGGCATCTTTACTTAAAATACGAAGCACTATTTTTTCACCATGCAATGTGGGTAATGTAGATACCCGAATATCGAATTCATCAAAATCCGAAGTCATGGTAATACGTCCGTCCTGCGGCAATCGTTTTTCGCTGATATCGAGTCCGGCACGTATTTTAATTTTATTGATGATCACCGGGTATTCATCTATAGGGATTGTGTATTGTTCCAGCAATTTCCCGTCTAACCTGAACCTGATCCTGCACTTGGCTTCATAGGGTTCAAAGTGAATATCACTGCTCCCTATTTCTTTGGCGGTAAAAAGTATTTTCTCTAAAAAGTCAGGGGTATATGTTAAACTTTCGTGGGATGTGGTTTTACTTTTCCTGTAATTTGCCGTTAAATATTTCTGGATTTCTTCAGTAGAATCCTCAACAATCCGAATCTTTTTTCCCAGTACAATTTCTAACTCTGCTTTTAAAGCAAGTACATCATTTGAATCCGTTTTAAAAACCAAATGCCCGTTCTGTTTTTCAACCGGTACAACCCGGTAATGAAAAGCCTGTTCAGCAGTGATAAGCTGCTGTAAATTAGCATTTAAGTTGTATATAACCGTGTCCATAATCACATCAAATATAAAGGACTGAAATTAAATAAAATACTGACAGTTAAAATAACCGCATAAAAGAGGGCCATATAGCCTGCAAGGGGAACCGTTGTAAATTTATAATACCTTTTAAAAAAAATATGCAATGCCAGTGAAAACAGCACTGAAAAAACAAATAATATGGTAAAAGTTACGGTTGGAAAAGCCATGCAAAGCGCAAGAAAAAATAAAACATCACCCAATCCGAAACTCCCGTTTATAAATTTTACCCTTAATTTAAATTTTGAGTACAAAAACAATACCAGCAAAACAATCAATATTATTAAAAAATTAGTGATTACGGCTATATAAAATGAATATTCATTTACCGAAAAAAAATGCAAAACACCAAATAAGGCTGCAGCAATTGGGAAGAATACCCAATTCACTAATTGTTTTTTCAAATCCTGAAAAAAAATAACCACTAAAATACAAACAAGCAGTATCTGCAAGGCAAGCATTAATCCTTTACTGTTTGTTTGGGAACGCCGGTTTCATCAATTTCCCATACATTAAAAATACCATCCCCGTCAAAATCAGTTACAGCTTCAGCCCTTGCTTTAAAAGTGGCATTATCGGCATTAATAATCTGGTACTGGTAATTGGCTGTACCGTTATCTTTAACCGTACGGGGTGCTTCAAAATCCAGTTCCGTAAAATCTGCACTGAATTTAGAATACATATACCTGTATGTGGTCTGGGCATTATAAATAGCCTTTAGTTGTGTTTGTGCTTCTACACTTTTAGCTTTTGTTATCAATGGCATTAAGTTAGGCAAGGCTATAAGTAAAAGAATGCCAATTATCGCTAATACAATAAGCATTTCCTGTAAATTAAAAGAAGGTACTTTCTTATTTAAATTATTGATAATCATTTTAAAATGGATTTTAGCAAAACTAATAAAAAACTTTTGTACTAAAGCCAGGAAAATTCCTTCTCCCTAAAAATTTAGTGTAATTAATTAAAAATCAACATTTTAAATTCAAAATTATCACATGATATTTATGAATTTCAACTACACCTTTTAGGAATAAAAAAATTTATACTGTAGATTGCCCCGTTTTTAAAAAGCCACAAAAATAAATTTGTTAATAAAATATTAACGTAAGAAGTTTAATTTTAAAATAAAAATACTTATGTTTGAAAACTGATAATTCTTACAGATTTATCAGATAGTTTTCCCTGACTAAAATTAAAAAACTGCTGTTCCAGTACTTTCCCCATTACTGTTTGCGGCTCAAATAAAGAAACCATACCAACTATATATAATGAAAACACTCTTCTTTTTTGCGGGATTTCTATTTTTTGTTTTCCCCTTTACTGCTCAAATAACTAAGAGCGGAAATAATTTGATGATTAAAGATTATACCCCATGTTCTCAAATACAGGCTCAATCCGGTAGCCAAAGTAGCATTGTAGTTCAATCTGAAAGCAATAATATCCATGGGGCTTCCAGCCTTAAATTGCTCATGCAGCAACGAACGCTAATGAAGAGAGTCACGCTTTTATTCCAGTACTCATAGAACAACTTATAAATGATAAAAATTAACCTTCCAATGAAATATAAAATGAAAATAATAATACTGTTTTTATTTTTATTAGCTACCGGCAATTTGTTTGGGCAGGAATTGCCCGAAGTTGTATCTCAAACACCCGAAGCTGCTGCACTTTCAAAGTATAGTGAATACCCTGTGGGTACATTTACAGGGGTGCCGGCTATCAATGTTCCGCTTTATACTATTAATTCCGGAGATATATCCCTCCCTATAGGACTAAACTACCACGCAGGAGGGTTTAAAGTTTCTGAAGAAGCCAGTTGGGTAGGTTTGGGCTGGACGTTAAGTTTAAATTTTGCAATTACAAGAAGTGTAAACGGATCCGATGATTTTACCGGAGGTGAGGGCGCACTCTATCCATATCACGGTATTGGTGCTACCCCAAATACCGGAGGTACTCCCTGGATCATAGACATTATGGAAGGGTGCCTTGCAGATAATTGTGACTTTTATGGAACGCCAAATGCCACCGGAGGAAATGGTTTTCACTCATCAGACCCCAGACTTCCTTCCTTTAGCGGGTCACGTTCAAACATAGCACAAGTAAATGGAATTGCCTATGATTATTTAGGTTACACTACCTCATTTGACTGGGAACCGGATGTATATTCAATAAATGTTCTGGGCCTCAATGCAAAATTTGTACTGGACCAACACCAAAATGTACATTTTATTGAAAAAAGTGACATTGAAATAACCAAAACAACTAATGGCTGGTTGGCAAGATCGAATGATGG
>CALGUD010000163.1 GCA_937901915.1 uncultured Flavobacteriaceae bacterium | reverse complement strand
AAGTGGCACGCGAGCTGGGTTCAGAACGTCGTGAGACAGTTCGGTCTCTATCTACTGTGGGCGTTAGAAATTTGAGTGGCTCTGACTCTAGTACGAGAGGACCGAGTTGGACCAACCGCTGGTGTACCTGTTGTTCCGCCAGGAGCATTGCAGGGTAGCTATGTTGGGATGGGATAAGCGCTGAAAGCATATAAGCGCGAAACCCGCCACAAGATGAGATTTCTTTAAAGGGCCGTGGAAGACTACCACGTTGATAGGCTACAGGTGTAAAGGCAGTAATGTCATAGCCGAGTAGTACTAATAACCCGTAGGCTTATGTACAACGCCCTCCCCCCGAAAGGGGGGAGAGCACACTCTTTTTTTAAATGCTGAATTAATTTCAGCATCTTTATAGCAAAAGACCTTTACTTATTCACTACCCAACCGTATGTATTTATCTCAGTATGTTAACTTATATCCCCATAACTCATCCCCCCTTAGGGGGGAACGAGGGGGGCCAATTAAGGTGGTTATTGCGATGGGGCTCACCTCTTCCCATTCCGAACAGAGAAGTTAAGCCCATCAGCGCAGATGGTACTGCCGTAAGGTGGGAGAGTATGTCGCCGCCTTCTTCAATCCCGATCATGAAAATGGTCGGGATTTTTTTTGTCTATATCTTTGGGAGAGTCACGCCTATGGCGTGATTCATTCCTATGCCTGTTCATACATCGCCTTTGGCTCGTATTCACAGATAGTTATGAATATGTCGCCGCCTTCTTTAATCCCGATCATGAAAATGGTCGGGATTTTTTGTTTATATAGGATCATCCTGCATGAGAAGGTTGAGACGGAAAGGATGGAAAATAAACAGCAATCTGAAAATAAAAATGATTCTTTGCCCCGATCCTAAAAGGGTGGAATCATTTTTATGAAATAGGGGTGGTTGAAGCTCTCGAAGCCACTACTATGATGGATCATGCATTTTCTTCCCTCACTTAAAAAAGTGGTATATTGAATGTCATCGGTATTTCCCTATAATTGGAGCGCAGAAACAATCCGCCCGACATAGATTGAGTTATTTTTTGTGTTTACGGAGACGAGGAAATATTTTTAAGAAAAAAATCCTTATCGAAAGTTCGATAAGGATTTGCTAATTAAAATGTTATGTAATTATGCAGAAGGCAGATCTCCCTTTTCTTTCGTAGGAAGGCAAGTGTGGCCCATTAAAAATTTATCTACTTCTCGCGCAGCTTCTCTTCCTTCAGAAATTGCCCAAACTATGAGTGATTGTCCTCTTCTCATATCACCGGCGGCAAATATGTGAGGAATGTTTGTTTGATAATTATTTGCAGCAACATTTGATCTTTGATCGGTATCTAATCCAAATTGTTCAGGGAGTGTGGCATCAGGGCCTGTAAATCCAAGCGCCAATAAAGCTAGTTCACAAGGCCACTCTTTTTCAGTACCTTCAATTTCTTTAAGTTGCGGACTCTCTCCGGGTATTTTAACCCACTCTACATTAACAGTTTTTAGTCCTTTAAGGTTTCCGTCTTTGTCCTTTATAAATTCTTTGGTTAATATACTCCAGTTTCTGTTAGCACCTTCTTCATGAGAAGATGTTGTTTTTAAAGTAAAGGGCCAGAAAGGCCATGGATGGTCTTCTGTTCTTGTAGATGACGGCATAGGCATAATCTCAAAATTAGTAACCGATTTTGCACCATGTCGGTTTGAAGTTCCAATACAATCAGAACCTGTGTCCCCACCACCAATAACTATCACATTTTTACCTTTCGCATGTAAATCAGGTGTAATTTCAGCTAAACCATCTACTACTTCATTATTTCTTTTTAGGAAGTCCATAGCCTGAACCACGCCTTTGGCATTTGAACCCGGAATGGGTAGCCCTCTTCTTTTTGTAGCTCCTCCGCATAAAACAATAGCATCAAATTCATCCAGGTCATTCACGCTATAATTAACCCCAATATTTACATTCGGTTTAAAAATAATACCTTCTTCTTCCATAATTGCCAGCCTTCTGTCTATAACCGATTTTTCTAACTTAAAATCTGGAATACCATATCGCAAAAGACCTCCTATTTTAGCATCGCGTTCAAAAACAGTCACCAAATGACCTGCGCGATTTAATTGTTGAGCTGCTGCAAGGCCAGCCGGACCAGAACCTATAACGGCTACTTTTTTGCCTGTTCTTTTTTCAGGAACTTCAGGTTTAATCCATCCCTCTTTAAAAGCTCTCTCAGGGATATATTTTTCAATAAGTTCAATAGAAACAGGAGGTTCAATAATTCCTAGTACACAAGAAGATTCACATGGAGCAGGGCACAGCCTGCCTGTAAATTCCGGAAAATTATTAGTTGAATGAAGTATTCTTGCCGCCTTTTGCCAATCATTTTTGTAAACAGCATCATTAAAATCCGGGATTAAATTTCCGAGGGGGCAACCGCTATGACAAAAAGGGATCCCGCAGTCCATACAACGGGCACCTTGTTTAGATAAATCTTCAGCAGATAAATCTTTTGTGAATTCCTTATAATGTTTTACACGTTCAGCAACGGCTAAATTATCTTCCTCTTTTCTTTCAAATTCTAAAAAACCTTTTAATTTTCCCATAGTTATGCTGTTGTGATTAGTTCAAGTTCTTCTTTTTCCTTTGCTATTCTTTCTAAAGCTATTTTATATTCAACAGGCATTACTTTTGTGAATTTCGTTGAATTTGATTCCCAGTCCTGGAGAATATTGGCAGCTAAAGGACTCGATGTATACTTATAATGGTTTTCAACTAGTTGTTTAACATCATTTAAATCTTCGGATGTAGGTTTTTCCAACTCAATCATTTCCATATTGAAATTATTGACATCTACATTATTATCTTCATTATAAAGATAAGCTATACCTCCGCTCATACCTGCGGCGAAGTTCCGGCCGGTACTTCCGAGTATGACGGCAACTCCTCCGGTCATATATTCGCATCCATGGTCTCCAATACCTTCAACTACAGCTTTTGCGCCGGAATTCCTTACACAAAAACGTTCTCCGGCAATACCATTTATATATGCTTCACCATCAATTGCACCATAAAGCGATACATTTCCGGTTATTATATTTTTATGAGGTTCAAAAGTGGCTTTTTCCGGGACTTTAATTATAAGTTTTGCTCCTGATAAACCTTTCCCAAAATAATCATTAGTATTTCCAATAACATTCATTGTTAAACCTTTGGTAGAGAACGCCCCGAAACTTTGTCCGGCAGAACCGGTAAAGTTTAGTGTCAGAGTATCTTCAGGAAGTCCATTGGCGCCGTGAATTTTAGAAATTTCATTGCTTAATATAGCGCCTGTTGTTCTGTTTACATTTGCTATCGGGAAATTCAACGTCATTTTTTCTTTTCTGTATACCGCAGGGTGTGCTTTCTCTAAAATCTCAAAATCCAGTACATTTTCTATATTGTGATCTTGTTTAGTAGTGTTATAGAGTGAAGTATTTACAGGTACTTGTGGTTTGTAAAGTATCTTAGAAAGATCAATACCCTGGGCTTTATAATGTCCTAAGGCTTTATTCATATTTAATTTTTGGCTTTGGCCAACCATTTCATTAATTGTTCTGAATCCAAGGTCTGCCATGATTTGCCTTAATTCCTGGGCAACAAAATACATGAAGTTAATTACATGTTCAGGAGTGCCTTTAAAGTTTTTCCTTAAAACAGGATCCTGTGTAGCTATACCTACCGGACAAGTGTTAAGATGACAAGCACGCATCATTATACATCCGGAAGCAACCAGTGGAGCAGTGGCAAAACCAAATTCTTCAGCCCCAAGCAAACATGCAATTGCTACATCACGGCCGGTTTTCATCTGGCCATCACATTCTACAACTATCCTGTTCCTTAGATCGTTCAGAACCAATGTTTGCTGAACTTCTGCAATGCCTAACTCCCATGGTAAACCAGCGTGTTTTAATGAGGTTAATGGTGATGCACCGGTACCTCCATCATAACCGGAAATAAGGACAACATCTGCTTTTGCTTTTGCAACTCCTGCAGCAATCGTTCCAACACCAACTTCAGATACCAATTTTACATTTATTCTGGCTTCACGATTGGCATTTTTTAGGTCAAAAATTAACTGAGCTAAATCTTCAATTGAATAAATGTCATGATGTGGTGGTGGGGAAATTAATCCTACATAAGGGGTTGAGTTCCTTGTTTTGGCAATATCAGGGTTTACTTTAGGGCCTGGTAATTGTCCTCCTTCTCCCGGTTTTGCACCTTGTGCCATTTTAATTTGAATTTCTTTGGCATTGGTAAGGTAGTTTATAGATACTCCAAACCGCCCTGAAGCTACTTGTTTAATAGCACTATTTCTCCAGCTTCCATCGAGGTCTTTCTGGAAACGGTCAGGATTTTCACCACCTTCTCCCGAATTACTTCTACCACCTATTCTATTCATGGCAATAGCCAAATTTTCATGTGCTTCTTTACTTATAGAGCCAAATGACATGGCGCCGGTTTTGAAACGTTTTACAATTTCTGTCCAAGGTTCTACTTCATCTAAAGAAATTGGGTTTAACTCTTTAAATTTAAACATTCCGCGAAGTGTCATTAAACGTTCGCTCTGTTCATTAACCATATCAGCATATTCTTTATAACTGTTATAGTTATTTTGTTTTACTGCCTGCTGTAATTTTGAAACAGTAGTCGGATTAAACATGTGTTTTTCCCCGTTTCGTCTCCAACGGTAATCCCCACCGATTTCCAGGTCAAGATTTCCACCTACTTTAGAATCCTCAAAGGCTTTTTGATAACGTCTGCTGATTTCTCTTTCTATCTCATAAAGTCCAATTCCTTCTACCCGTGTAGCCGTTCCGCAAAAGTATTTGTCAACAAACTTTTGGTTAAGGCCTAAAGCCTCAAATATTTGTGCTGCCCGGTAAGAGTGAAGGGTAGAAATACCGATCTTATTCATGATCTTCACTATTCCTTTTCCGATAGCCTGGTTAAAATTGTAAATAGCTTCGTTATATGGAAGGTCAATTTCATTGTTTTCACTTAACTGTTTCACTATTTCATTAACCATATATGGATTAATGGCACTTGCACCATATCCAAACAATGCAGCAAAATGGTGAGGTTCTCTCGGTTCGGCAGATTCAATAATGATTCCTATTGCGGATCTCTTATTATATTTTTTTAATGAATGATGAACGTATGAACAGGCTAGAAGTGAAGGTATGGGAGCATACTCCTCTGAAACCCCTCTATCTGAAAGAACTATAATGTTACATCCTTCGTTAATAGAAGTAATAATTTCAGAAATCATTTCATCCAAACGTTCTTCGAGTCCGTTTAATCCTTTTTCAGATTTATATAAAATAGATATATGTTTTGCTTTGAAATCAGGATGATCTATGTTTTTAATTTTATCAAGATCTTCATTGGAAATTACCGGGTTCTGTATTTTTAACTTCTTACATTGTTCAGCAACTATGTCAAAAATATTAATATCAGAACCAATTGATAAACTTATATCAGTAACTATTTCTTCCCGTATACCATCAAGAGGTGGGTTTGTAACCTGGGCAAATAATTGTTTAAAATAATTGAACAATAATTGAGGTTTATCTGAAAGCACAGCTAGTGGAGTATCAGTCCCCATAGAACCGATAGCTTCTTTGCCACCGGCCGCCATAGGTGTGATAAGAGTTGTTATATCTTCTAAAGTATACCCAAAAACTTTTTGTCTGGTAATAAAATCTGCTTTTTCTCCGGATTGTTTATTGCCTGTATAAGGAACCTCGGCTAAAGAAAGAAGGTTTTTGTCAAGCCATTCACGATATGGCCTCTTACTTACAATTCCTTTTTTCACTTCTTCATCCCCGATAATTCTTCCCTCATTCATATCAACAAGGAATATTCTTCCCGGTTCAAGCCTTCCATGAAATTCTACATTTTCAGGTTTTATATCAATAACACCTGTTTCTGACGACATGATCACATACCCATCTTTAGTTACGGTATATCTGGAAGGACGGAGGCCATTTCTGTCCAGCAATGCACCAATATAATTTCCGTCTGTAAATGGAATTGAAGCAGGGCCATCCCATGGCTCCATGATACATGCATTATATTCGTAGAAAGCTTTCTTTTCATCGGACATGGATTTATGTTTTTCCCATGCTTCCGGAACCATCATCATAATAGCTTCAGGAAGTGAACGCCCTGTTTGTAATAAAAGCTCAAGGACCATGTCCATAGATGCTGAATCTGATTTTCCTTTATGGACAATCGGAAGTACATCTTTAATTGTGTCACCAAAAACCTCACTTTCAAACAATTCTTCCCTGGCATTCATTCTGCTAAGGTTACCACGCAATGTGTTTATTTCTCCGTTGTGACACATATAGCGAAATGGTTGGGCTAAATCCCATGTTGGAAATGTGTTAGTGGAAAAACGTTGATGTACCAATGCAAGCCTTGTAACAAGATCGGGGTCTGTTAGGTCCTTGTAATAAGTGCTTATGTCTTCAGGAATTAAGAGTCCTTTATAAATAATAGTGCTAACTGAAAGGCTGGGAAGATAGAAATAACCAGCTTCAGAAAGATTGGATTTTAATATTTCATGCTCAGCAATTTTACGGGCAGCAAATAATTTTGCATTAAATTCCTGTTCAGAATAATCCAGGCCGTTTTTGCCAATAAATACTTGTTTAACTGACGGTTCTGTTTCAGCAGCAATTCTTCCAATACAACTATGGTCAACAGGTACGTCTCTCCATCCTATTATACTTAATCCTTGTTCGGCTATATGGTGGTTGAAAGTATCTATACAATAAGCAGATTGGTTTTTTGATTTAGGTAGAAAAACCATTCCAACAGCATATTCCTTGGGTTCGGGAAGATCAAAATCGCACACCTTTTTAAAATACGCATGCGGAATATCAATTAAAATACCTGCGCCATCACCGGTTCTTCCATCCGCACTTACAGCCCCTCTGTGTTCTAACCTGATTAGAATATCAAGTGCTTTGTGTATGATGTCGTTACTTCGTACTCCTTTGAGGTTACAAATAAACCCAGCACCACAATTGTCGTGCTCGTATTCCGGTAAGTATAGTCCCTGTGCTTCTGGCTTCATATTACTATAATGTTATTTTTGCAAATCTATTTAATTAAGTGCACTTATCCTTATGATTCAGTCTAAAACATACCAATTATCGAATGTTCTGAATTATTTATTGATAAAAATGTGTTGCTCGTATTTTGAAGGTTAACAAATTGTGAAGTTCACAATTATTATGTGTTATAAATGACAATAGTTGTTTTTAAGGGGGGTGCTATTAAAAAAAGTAAAATAAATTTCTATAATTTTATATTCATAGGGGTAAAGTGGATTAAAATATGCGATTTAAGCATTTTACCCCTAAAAATTTAAGGGTCTGTTTCAAAATTATAACTATAAAGTCTTAATTATAAGTTAATTTTTTAAAAGGTTTCTTGAAATTACTATTTTTTGTATCTCGGATGTGCCTTCATATATTTGTGTAATTTTTGCATCTCTCATTAATCTTTCTACATGATATTCCTTTACATATCCATTGCCACCGTGTACCTGTACAGCTTCAATGGTGGTATCCATAGCTACCTGTGAGGCATAAAGTTTAGCCATGGCACTGGATAAATCATAATTATTGTTAGTGTCTTTATCCCATGCTGCTTTTAAGACCAGGTATCTTGCAGCTTCTATCTGAGTATGCATATCAGCCAATTTAAAGGCAATTGCCTGGTGATTACAAATTTCAGTGCCAAACGATTTTCTGATCTTAGAGTATTCCTTAGCTAATTCATAGGCGCCTGAAGCAATGCCTAAAGCTTGTGCTGCAATGCCTATGCGTCCACCGGCAAGCGTTCTCATAGCAAATTTAAACCCCGAACCATCTTCCCCAAGCCTGTTTTCTTTAGGTATTTTTACATCATTAAATATTAAGGAGTGGGTATCACTACTTCTAATCCCCAATTTTTGTTCTTTAGGACCTATTTCAAATCCTTCTGCTCCTTTTTCAACAATAAAAGCATTAATGCCATGGTGTCCTTTATCTCTATCAGTTTGTGCAATTACTATATACACAGAGGCAGTTCCCCCGTTGGTTATCCAATTTTTGGTGCCATTAAGTATGTAATGGTCGCCTCTGTCCAAAGCAGTTGTTTTTTGTGATGTAGCATCACTACCTGCTTCAGGCTCCGACAGGCAGAAAGCACCTATTTTCTCCCCGGAAGCCAGTGGTTTAAGATATTTTAATTTTTGCTCTTCTGTGCCATATTCTTCCAGCCCCCAGCATACCAGGGAATTGTTTACACTCATAATAACAGCGGCAGAAGCATCAATTTTTGATATTTCTTCTATGGCCAGAACATACGAAATAGTATCCAGTCCACTTCCTCCGTATTCTGAAGAAACCATCATGCCCATAAAACCAAGTTCCCCCATTTTCTTTACCTGCCTTGTTGGAAAAAGTTGTTTTTCATCCCTTTCGATAACATCAGCCAGCAATTCGGCTTTTGAAAAATCCCTGGCAGCCTGTTGTATCATTAAGTGCTCTTCAGAAAGTTTAAAATCCATTTATTTTATGAAATTTGAATTAGCTTGTCAAAGTTAACCTTAAAATAGCTAAATTCAAGATAGCTTGCTTATTTTTGGTTAATGAAACAAAAAAAATATAATGTTATTGGCGTTATGTCCGGAACTTCATTAGATGGGTTGGATATAGCGTATGTTGAATTTGTGAAAAATGAAAAATGGAGCTTCCGAATAATAAAGGCAGAAACTTTAAAATATGTTCCCGAATGGTATTCACGGCTTAAGAATGCTATTCACCTTGATAATGAAAGCCTTAGTGAATTAGATCATGAATATTCGGTTTTTACGGCAACATCTGTTCTTAAATTTATAGATGATAATAGGATAAATAATTTGGATGTAGTCTGTTCACATGGGCACACTGTTTATCATCAGCCAGAAAAAGGCATCACTTTGCAAATGGGTAATAAAGAAGTGCTTGCAGATATTTTAAACCTAACAGTGGTGTGCGACTTCAGGGTTCAGGATGTGCAATTGGGCGGGCAAGGAGCACCCTTAGTGCCTATTGGTGATGAATTGTTATTCAGCGAGTATGATTACTGTTTAAACCTTGGCGGTTTTGCTAATATTTCAGTAAATATGAAAGGGAAAAGAATTGCTTATGATATTTGTCCTGCTAATATAGTTTTGAATCATTACGCAAATTTGTTGGATATGGAATATGACCGTGGAGGGGAAATAGCATCGAAGGGGACTATTATTGAGGGGTTATTGGACGATTTAAACAATCTTCCTTATTATAAAAGCCCTTATCCCAAGTCCTTAGGGTATGAATGGGTTCAGAAAGAAATTTTTCAATTAATTAATACTGAGGATATACAAGTTATGGATGTATTACGTACATTTACTGAACATGTTGTTTGTCAGTTGATTAATAATATGGTTTCAGGAAAAAGTGTATTTATTACCGGCGGAGGAGTATATAATACTTTTTTGATGAGAAGATTAAATGAACTGTCAGATGTTCAAATCGTTATTCCTCCGGCTGAAGTTGTTGAATTTAAAGAAGCAATGATCTTTGGTTTTTTGGGTGTATTAAAATTGAGAAATGAAATTAACAGTCTTGCAAGTGTTACAGGAGCTTTAAAAAATCATAGTGCAGGTAATGTTTTTTATCCCCAAAACATTTAAAATATTTATAAATAGGAGGAAATCCCACACATTTTTTGAGTTTTTTAATGAAAAATTCAAAAAAAATAAGTAAAATTGACCCCGTTTTAAAGGATGAACTAAAAATTTATAAAATCAACCTACCCGTATGGAAAGCATAATTATTGCTGTGTTTGTACTTGGCTATATAGCTATTACACTTGAACATAATCTTAAAATTGACAAACTTATTCCGGCTTTAGCCATGATGGCCATTCTTTGGGCTCTTGTAGCTTTAGGGCTGGATAGCTTTCCTTCCTGGTTTGATTCAGCCTCACATGGTTTGGTAGATAATTTCCTTTCCTTAAATTATGATGAGAAATCTCATTTAATGGAAGAAAGTCTCCTTCACCACTTAGGTAAAACAGCAGAAATATTAATATTTTTATTAGGTGCCATGACCATAGTAGAGATCATCGATTATTTTGATGGTTTTGCTACAATTAAAAATTTCGTAAAAACAAAAAGTAAAGTAAAGATTCTTTGGATTTTTTCTTTTATGGGCTTTATACTATCCGCTATTATTGATAATCTTACCGCAACCATTGTGTTAATATCCATATTGCAAAAAATAGTATTAGATAGAGATACCAGGATCTGGTATGCCGGACTTATTATTATAGCAGCAAATGCTGGGGGAGCATGGTCCCCTATTGGAGATGTTACTACCACCATGTTATGGATAGGAGATAAGGTAAGTACCGGGAGCTTATTCATGTATTTATTTGTTCCATCATTGTTGTGTATGGTAGTGCCTTCAATAATAGCCTCATTTTTACCTGCATTTAAAGGGCAACTGGACTCGGTTAAAGAGGAAGATGTAAAACCCCATAAGTTTGGAGCAACAATGTTGTATTTAGGCCTTGGAGCAATAATATTTGTGCCTGTATTTAAAATGGTTACTCATTTACCGCCGTATGTTGGAATGATGTTGTCATTGGCCGTAGTAGCTATTTTTGCGGAAATTTACAGCTCCAGGAAGTTTAGTATTACAGAGTTGCACAATGAAGAAAGTGAAGCACATTCGAAGCATAGCCCGGTGCATCATTCATTATCTAAAATTGAATTACCTAGTATTCTATTCTTTTTAGGAATTTTAATGGCTGTTGCTGCCCTGGAATCTTTAGGGATCTTATTTGGCGCGGCAAACTGGCTAAAAGCTTCTACCCCTTTAATGGGCACGGAAGTAAGTGGTTCCGGAGTTTCAGATTTGGTAGTTTTGTTTTTAGGGATAGGATCTGCTGTAATTGATAACGTTCCTTTGGTAGCTGCCAGTTTAGGAATGTTTTCTGAAGGTCTGGACGATCCATTATGGCATTTTATAGCATATGCAGCAGGTACAGGTGGAAGTATGCTTATTATCGGTTCGGCCGCAGGAGTTGTGGCAATGGGAATGGAAAAAATTGACTTTTTCTGGTATTTAAAGAAAATATCATGGCTGGCATTACTAGGCTTTTTATCTGGTAGTGTGGCATTTATAATTATAAGAACTTTGATTTAACCTAAATTAATTTTATATTGCCCGTGTAATATTGCACCCAAATAATCGTTAACTTAATTATTATGTTTATGTTTTTACTACAAGACACAGTTCAGGAAGTCGCTACGGAAGTGTTTTCTGAAGACAAGAGTATATCAATCGTAGAATTGGTAGTTCAAGGAGGAACAGGGAGTATCCTGATTATAGGCTTTCTGTTAATATTAATGTTTTATGCGCTTTTTATTTATTTTGAGCGTGTGTTTGCTATTAAGTCTGCTTCTAAAGTAGATAAAGCATTTATGGATCAGATAAAGGATTATATTTCCAGTGGTAAAATTGAAGCCGCTAAGGAATTATGCCATAAATCTGACTCCCCGGTTTCAAGATTAATTGAAAAAGGTATTTCAAGAATCGGTAAACCGTTAGAAGATATTAATAAGGCCATCGAAAATGCCGGTACTTTAGAAGTTTACAAATTGGAAAAAAATGTAAACACCCTGGCTACTATAGCTGGTGTTGGACCCATGATCGGATTTCTTGGTACGGTAATTGGTATGGTTCTTGCATTCCATGAAATGGCTACTGCCGGAGGGCAAGCTGAAATGGGAATGTTGGCCGGAGGTATTTATACCGCCATGACCACCACAGTTGCCGGTTTAATAGTTGGTATTGTGGCTTATATGGGATATAACCACTTAGTGGCTAAAACGGGTAAAGTTATTCATAACATGGAAGCCCATGCAGTAGAATTTTTAGACCTTTTAAACGAACCGGCTTAATTTTACGTTATGAAGTTAAAAGGAACTAATAAAGTATCACCGGAGTTCAGTATGAGCTCAATGACAGATATTGTATTTTTGTTATTGATTTTCTTTATGCTTACTTCGAATGCTACAAACGCACTGGATTTACTTTTGCCTAAAGCAAAAGGGAAAGCCGCAAATAATGAGAATGTATCTGTAAGTATTAACAGGAACTTACAGTATTACATAGATGCACAACCTGTAAGTTCTGAGTTTTTGGAAATTGAGTTAAAGCGTATTCTTAAAGATCGTCCAAAACCCACAATTATATTGCGTGCAGAAGAGAGTGTGCCGGTAGAGCACGCTGTACTTGTAATGGATATAGCCAATCGTAATAGTTATAAAGTAGTATTAGCGGTCAGGCCAAATGATAAATAAATAATTAAATACATGTCCTTTTTAGACACAAAACACGAGAAAAAGTCTTTTACACTTACCAGCTTTTTGTTGGCCCTTATAATTTTTCTTATGTTTTACCTGGGACTCAATTACACAGAAACGCCAATGGAAGAAAAAGGTATTTCCATTAATTTTGGAAATACCGACGTTGGCAGTGGGAACATACAGTCTTTGGAAAAACCAAAAACTGCAGTTCAACCCCGGGAAATAGAAGTTAAGGAAGAAGTAAAAATACAGGAAGAAGAAGTTTCATCTGTTACTGAAGAGAAAGCAGAAGAAGTATTGACCGAAGAAGTTGAAGATGTGCCTGTAATTCAACCTGAAAAAAGCACGCCTAAAGAGGAAATTAAGATTGCGGATAAACCAAAAGAGGTTGAAAAACCTGTGGAGGAACCGCAAAAGCCTTCAAAGTCTACTACAGATGCTCTATCAAGTATAATCAACAGCACCAAAGAGCAAAACGGTACTACAACAACTAATGAAGGCAATGACCGAAGCCCAGGTGATAAAGGTGATCCCGATGGAGATCCTTATGCAACCAGTTATTATGGAGCCCCCGGCTCAGGATCAGGTAGTGCAGGATACGGACTAAATGGCAGAAAGTTACTTTCTAAAGGAAAAGTACAGCAAAAATGTAATGAATCAGGAACCGTTGTTGTTAAGATAGAAGTTGATAAAAACGGAAATGTTATTGCTGCCACTCCAGGTGTAAAGGGAACCAATAATAATGACCCCTGTTTATTGGAACCCGCCAGAGAAACTGCTTTCATGCATAAATGGAACGTAGATTCTGATGCCCCTTCACGCCAGATAGGTTTTGTTGTTGTTAATTTCAAGCTCGGAGAATAACCGTATCTTTTATGACATACCAACAAACGGTTAACTGGATGTATAGCCGGTTACCCATGTATCAAAAGCAAGGCCTTATAGCATTTAAAGCCAAGCTTGATAATATATTATTACTTTCATCCGAACTCGGAAATCCCGAAAAAAAAATAAAAACCATCCATGTTGCAGGAACAAACGGTAAAGGTTCTTCCTGCCATATGCTGGCATCAGTTTTACAGGAAGCCGGATACAAAGTAGGCCTGTTTACTTCACCACATCTAAAAGACTTCAGGGAACGAATTAAAATAAACGGACAGGAAGTCAGTGAACAATTCATTACAGAATTTATAAAAAAGCATAAAGATTTCTTAGAAGAAAACACTTTATCTTTTTTTGAAATGACAGTAGGGATGGCTTTTTCCTATTTTGAAGAAAATAAAGTTGATATTGCAATCATAGAAGTCGGTTTGGGCGGGCGGTTGGATTCTACAAACATTATAACCCCCGAAGTTTCTTTAATTACCAATATAGGATTAGATCATACTGATATTTTAGGGGATACATTGCAAAAAATTGCTTTTGAAAAGGCTGGGATTATTAAACCTCATGTTCCCGTGGTTGTCAGCGAATACCAGGAGGAAGTATATCCTGTATTTAAAGAAGTAGCAACACAAAACCACTCCGAGCTTATATTGGGCTCTCATAAACAAAGTACATATAAAACAGACTTACTGGGTAGTTATCAGTCCGCAAACATTAAAGGCGTATTGGCAGTGCTTGAAGTTTTAAAAGGGTTTCAGGCTACCGGGGAGAATATAAAAAACGGACTTTTGAATGTTGTTCAAAATACGGGGTTAAAAGGAAGGTGGCAGTTATTAAATAACAAACCAAAGGTAATAGCAGATACGGCCCATAACCGCGAAGGCCTTCAAATTGTATTAAAGCAAATAGAAAATGAAGAATATAAGCAATTACATATCGTTTTAGGGTTCGTAAAAGAAAAAAAGCTTGAAGATATATTGCCTTTATTTCCTAAAGATGCAGCATACTACTTTTGTTCCCCTAAAATTGACAGGGGCTTGAGTGTTGAAAGGTTACTTGAAGTGGCAACAGAATTTGGATTAAAAGGTTCCGTTTACAGTTCAGTATCAGAAGCTTATAATGCTGCATTACTAAATTCTGATGAAGACGATTTTATCTATATTGGGGGAAGTACATTTGTAGTAGCAGAAATCATTTAATTTTTGTTTTTTTCTTTTGTAAGATTGATTTTCTGTTCTATATTTGCAACCGCTAATAAGCAATCGGGCTCTTAGCTCAGCTGGTTCAGAGCACCTGCCTTACAAGCAGGGGGTCACTGGTTCGAACCCAGTAGGGCCCACTTAAAAGCCAAAAGCCTCAGTTTACTGGGGCTTTTTTATTTAATACAGGTGGCTTTGAGTGCCTCAGCTACCATAGAGAAACGGGAAGTTTGTAGAAGAAGTTAATAGCTGGTTCAGCGCATCCCGACTAAAAGCCGGGAGGGTCACTGGTTCCTCCGAACGATCGGGGCAGTAGGGCTCACTTAAAAGCCAAAAAGCTCCAGTTTTACTGGGGTTTTTTATTTCAAGGTAACACTTTTTTATTGTCATAATAGATGAAGTTTTATTTCTACATCATATATTCTTATCATTTAAATAGATACTATGTTGGCCATACTTCTGATTTGGAAGATAGAATAAAGAAGCACAATGCAAATCATAAAGGATTTACAGGTAAAGCCAATGATTGGGAATTGAAGTATTCTGAAAGTTTTGAATCAAAAGAAGA
This sequence comes from uncultured Flavobacteriaceae bacterium, assembly GCA_937901915.1. GTDB lineage: Bacteria > Bacteroidota > Bacteroidia > Flavobacteriales > Flavobacteriaceae > Abyssalbus. Next base: position 2,592 of record CALGUD010000163.1, on the reverse strand, counting down.
AGCTTATGCTCGGGAATTAGAGGTAAAGAAGTGGAAGAGCAGAAAAATGTTGGAAAAATTAATAGCTGGTTCAGCGCATCCCGACTAAAAGTCGGGAGGGTCACTGGTTCCCCCGAAGCTTCGGGGCAGTAGGGCCCACTTAAAAGCCAAAAGCCTCAGTTTACTGGGGCTTTTGGTTTCAAAAGTGAATTAATTTATAGTCATTCCTCCTTTAATAACCCCTCCATTTTTTTAAAACCTGCTAAATAAGCTTCGCTTAATTCGGGGATTACAAGCAGGGGAGTGGTAGTATAAAAATCCTGCTGTTTAACTACCGGTTCGTCTGTAATTTTTTCCATGTAGCTGTGTTCATAATTCAGCATGGCCAAGAGATGTATTTCCAGTTCGTCCGTAAATATTTCCAGGGTTCTGGATATGGAGTTGACTTCTGAAACCGTATGTACATAATGTTCTACATCAGCCAGGTATTTGCGAAGAACACCCAGGTTAAATCGCTGTAATTCAGTTAAAGATTTAATTTCTTTTTGTATATGCACTATCCGTACTGTTATATTAAAAGAGTTTGCCAATTGAATGATGGGCTGTATTTCGGACGCTGTGTAATACCGGTTAAAATCGGTAACAAAAGCTATTTCATCGGGGCTTGAAAATCCCGCTTTACCCGGTATAATAAGTACAGGGCATTTTTTTATTGATTTTAAGATCCGTACGGTACTACTGCCCAAAAACACCTCTTTTAAATTTGAATTTCCCTTACTCCCCATTATAATAAGTTCTATATTCTCTCTATCTACAATCTCTTTTATTTCATCTGCCAAGAGGTTAAATGATGAAATAAGCTGGAAACTGTGATTCGGATTTGGATACTTCCTGTTTATGTACTTCAAGGTCTCTTGCAGGTTTTGTTCTGAAGTTGAGTGAACTTCTTCCGGATTCATGCTGTTAACTGTTTTAGTTACAAAGCGATGATGGATTATAGAAGGGGTAAAGGTATTCAGAATATAGAATTTACAAACTTCATTTTTATATAAAGACAAGGCGTATTTAATGGCATTGTTTGCATTTGATGAAAAATCTGTAGGTAATAATATACGCTTCATGTTGGGATTTTTAATGATACGTAAAATTACTTCTGTTGCATTTTATAAAACATGACTTTTATCACGTTAAATTAATTTTTTTAGTACGAATTTTGCCACAGTAATAATTGTTAAACCAAATTGTAATGGCTATAACTCCCGTGAAAGTCAGATTAATAGGGCAAAAGAAAGAATATTATCAAATTGAATTTCCTGAATTACCAGTGCCTGTAGAAGTATCTGAAGAAATATATCAAAGAATGCTTCATAGTAATGAATACGAATTTACAAATGGAATCAAAAGAATAAAAATGGAAGAGCTTAAAAGAAAATCGGTGGCTTAATCCAGCCCATCTACAATATCCTTAAGCTTTGTTTCATCTATAATTCCAATTTTTTTTCCCGAAGTCCTGATGAGGCCTTCTTTTTTGAATTTGGAGATCATTCTTATAATAGATTCAATAGCTGTACCCACAATACTGGCAAAGTCTTCCCGGGGTAGCGATAAATTCAAAAAACCTTCTTCATCTTCTCCAAAATTAACTTTCAGGTACAAAAAAGCTGCTGCCATACGTTGTTTAACAGATTTCTGGAACATATTTACAATAACATCATCTGCATCTTTTAAATCGTGTGCCATGTGGCGTAATACTTCATACGTAAAATCAGGGTTTTTATGTAGTGTGTTCTTAATAATATCTTTTGGAATAAAACAAACCTTCATATCGCTCAGGGCCTGGGCACTTAAGTTGGCCGGCTCTTCGGCAATAACAGAACGCTGCCCTAAAATTTCACCTTTAGTTACCAGTTTTACAATTTGGTCTTTACCATTAGAACTCAACTGGGAAAGTTTGGATACACCGCTACTAACACAATAAACACCTTTTAATTTATCACCTTCTTTAAATATTACTTCACCTTTTTTTATCTCCCTTGATGTTTTAGCATCAGAGACTTTTTTTAATTCTTCCTTGTTCATGGCACGTAAGGAATTAAACTGGCGAACAATACAATTTTCACATTTATTTTCCACAGTTAAAGTTTAATGATAATGTGCAAAAATACGGAAGAACATGATCTAAAACACTTGATTTCGCTAAATTTATGATTGAATTCAGAATAAAAACCAGTAACAGGATGATATTAATCATATTTTAAAACTCCTTCATTTCTTACTTTTGAACCAATTAATGAAGAATAATGCCCCCAAAACTGAAAAAGATGATAAATAAACCGATTAAACGAGTAGAAGCACTACAACCCTTAAGCAGGGAACATCACCACAGTTTATTGTTGTGCTGGAAGATCAGAACCGGGTTTGCACTCGGAGTAAAGCCTGAACGCATGAAGAAATACACAAACTGGTTTTATAATAATTATCTGGAAAATCATTTTGCAATAGAGGAAAAATATATTTTTCCCATCCTGGGAGATGATAACGACCTGATCATAAAGGCAATTTCACAACACCGGGAACTCGAATATCTCTTTAATAAAAAAGATGAACTTAGGG
>CALGUD010000162.1 GCA_937901915.1 uncultured Flavobacteriaceae bacterium | reverse complement strand
CAGGCAGGAACCTCCGGGGCCAATGATGCGGCAAACAGCGCTACATCCGGCCAGGAAACCGGGAATATAGACACCCCTTTACAAGTGCAGGACAACCAACTTCCGGATGATCAGATATTGGCAAGTACTGCCCCGGGTGATGAAAAGTTGATCGATGATAGCGGTAAAATATACAATAGGGATGATGTAATTTCCATTGATTGTAATTTAGATGGTTTTAAAACGATGATGCTGATCAGGGATACATCCGGTTCTTCCGTTTCAGATGTCGTATGGGAGCTAACCAACATGAATAATACTCTGGTAGATAAAGTCGTAACTCCACCGGGGAATGTGCTTTATAAATTGGAGTACTCCAGATTAAGAAGTTGGGGCATGTCTCCGGGAGATATCTATGAATTAAAGGCAGATTTTGGCTCGGGTAATATAATTGTATTTATAGAATGTGTACCTCCGGATGAGAAGGAGCAGGATGATGCTCCGGTGCTAGATCCTATGGTTATTGAATATCAGGGGGGGCATTATCAGCAGGAAGAGATTATAAGCATAGACTGTAATAGGGATTTTCATGTGTTTGAATTGTTAAATCATGAACAATATGGTGTAGGGTGGATCAATTGGGAACTGGCCTCCGTTAATGGGGTGACCCTTTATAAAACAGAATATGGTACAGAGAGTAAGTACACGCTCGATCAAATACAATTGTTATGGGCCTTGGGGGAATTTCCTGAAGGCATATTCCAATTAAAAGTGCATTATAATTATACTTCCTTTATGGTATATATAGAGTGCAGGGATGACGGAGAATTAGACCCTTTGCTTATTGCGCAAAACACATCTGCCGGCAATTCGGATGCTACAACCGATACACCGGCCTATTTAGACGAAGAATTAGACTCTGTTTATCTTTTAGTAGAAAACTATGAAGTAGAATTCTATAATGACGGGGTAGTTCCTTTTAATTTTAGGGACTCCCAGTATTATTTCCAGTTAAGAGGGCTTCCTGATGATATAAAAAGTTTCACATGGGAACTCCGTTCTCTGGATGGAATACTATATGATAGCGTAACTTCCGAGCATAGTTCTTACACGTTAGATCTTTATGCCGTGTTTGATGAGTATCCTGAACAGGGGGATCTCTTTAAATTAATGGTTTATTATGGTGGAAAAACCTTTAAGGTGGATTTAGAATTCACCTTTGAGAATATAACATTATCTATTTCTGATATAATAGATCTCCCCTATAACGAAATGCTGGAACATCTTTTAACCTCGGAAGAAGACAGGTTGTTCATAGCAAATAATTCCCAATATATCAATAGCCTTCAGAACAGGCTTAATAATAATGAGTTTGGGTATGTCGCCGGCTTATTAATGCTGGAAATCCCGGAGGAAGTAAATGAAAAAGAAAGGGCGAAGCTTCAGACTCTGAATGTTTTAGGTGCATTGCTGAGCAATAAATCAGTTGCCCGTTCTTTATTAGATGAAAGATTAAAAGTCGTAATTATCCCCCGGAATAAAGCTTTAACAGACATAGAACCTTTTGCTTCTATACCTTCTTTAGAAGGAGAATATAAAAAGTACAGAGGCCTGTTTACTAACTGGGACGGATACAAAGTGTTTGTAGGTGAAGAGGATATATTAGGAGGGGACTGCACTGCTCAAGGTTTGAAAGATAAACCCAGAAAGCCCGGACAATCTATCCTGGTACATGAAATGGCACATGCTGTACATCATCTTGCTATTTCCATTGAAGAATCTAACATTATTTCCTCAGCTTATTATTATAATAAACTTGATTATGAAGCTTCCACAATGTGTGGCTATTACTGGATAGTAGGAAATCAAGAAAATCCTTATTCTTCAGTAAATGAACGGGAATTTTTTGCCCGGCTTAGTGAGGTTTATCTTGGTGTCTCAAAATCAGAGAGTCCCACAGGGCTTGTGGGAAAAGAAGCAGTAATAGAAAGTCAGCCAGCAGTGTATGAAATATTAAGAAGGCTCTACGGCGAGATTACTCTTAAAGGTGTGGTAGCACCTTGATGGTATAAGAATTTATTTCCCTATTATGAATAAAAACGATGATCATGAAACTTACAAAATACATATTTATACTCTTGTTACTCTTTACACAGGGAGCTTTTTCCCAGGACTACCCCTGCCAGGTCATGGTGAACATGTCCCCCCCGTATCCTTTAACCC
>CALGUD010000161.1 GCA_937901915.1 uncultured Flavobacteriaceae bacterium | reverse complement strand
AAAGATACCATTATAAAAGGAAAAGGAAAATTTTATTCTATTTATGAGAAACTTGGACAGCTAAAAAATCAATCAGTAGCCCTTCACGGAGGTAAAGATCCGGCTTCTTATAAAAGGATTAAAACGTCCGATGATGAATCTATACTTGCCTTTGAAAGAGAAAAAAATGGAGAAAAATTAATTTTTGCGGCAAACCTAACTGATAAGATAAAGAAATTTACTTCCGATTATTCAGGGACTTTTAAAAATTATGAGAACGAGGAAGAATTTGTTCTAAAAGCAGGTAAGGAGTATGAATTGGCTCCATGGCAATATATTATTTTAGTTAAGCCATAAACAAGTTTACATTAATTTTGAACGGATAGATAAACCTGCATAGTCTTTATCTATCCGTTTTTATTAATTTCGTAGCTTGACATTATGAATATCACTTTAAAAAAATATCTATACTTTCTTCTGATTATTTTAATTCAAAATACAATTCCTGTGAATGCGCAAACATTAAATATTGGTCATAGAGGTGCGAAGGGGCATGTAGCCGAAAATACACTGGAATCTATTAAAAAAGCTATGGAATTGGGTGTTGATGGTGTAGAAATTGATGTTTTTAAATCTAAAAGTGGTGAAATGGTTGTTATTCATGATGTAACTGTTAATCGAACCACTAATGGAAAAGGAAAAGTAGAAAATTTTACACTGGATGATTTAAAATCCTTGGTTGTTGAAGGAAAATATAAAATTCCAACGCTTGAGGAAGTATTGGATCTCTTGGATGCAAATTACATATTGAATATTGAGTTAAAAGGAAGGAATACTGCTAAAAGTGTGAATAAAATTATCCGTGATTATATTGAAAACAAAGGCTGGAAAAAAGACCAGTTTATCATCTCCAGCTTTCAATGGGATGAATTACGGGATTTTTATAAAATAAACTCCGAAATCCCAATAGGGATATTAACAGAAGAACATCCATTAAAAGCAGTTAATATTGCGAGGGAAGTAAATGCAGTTGCGATACATCCTTATTTTAAATATTTAAATAAGAAAGTGGTTGATTCTATTCATGATGAAGGCTTTAAAGTTTTTACATGGACGGTAAACACACCGGAAGATATTCAAAAAATGCTCAATGCCGGAGTTGATGCTATTATTACTGATTTTCCTGAAAGAGTAAAATAAATTCTCTCTCTTCCTGATTTTGGAATTGCAAGAAGCATAAACTATCTGCAACAGATTTCTATCTTTGTTTTTATGAAGTACGATGTTATTATAGCTGGCGGTGGTGCAGCAGGTTTTTTCGCAGCCATTCATATTGCCGAAGCTAAGCCCAATCTCAGGATTGCTATCCTTGAGAGAGGAAAAGAAGTTTTAACTAAAGTGAAGGTTTCAGGTGGCGGACGTTGCAATGTTACCCATGCAGAATTTAACCCCGGGGAACTGGTTAAAAGTTATCCCAGGGGAGAAAAAGAGTTAAAAGGCCCTTTTCATACTTTTTGCAGTGGAGATACGGTTGAATTTTTTGAAAAAAGAGGAATTGAACTGAAGATAGAAGAAGACGGACGCATGTTCCCGATAACGGATTCTTCACAAACTATCATCGATTGTTTTTTGTCTGAAGTAAAAAAGCTTGGTGTTGAGGTTTTAATAAATCATTCAATAAAAAATATATCCAGAAAAGAAAATAGCTGGTTTTTAGACACCAATCAAGGTGTTTTTAAATGTCATAAGCTGCTCATTGCAACCGGAAGCAATCCAAAAATATGGAATCTGATGGAAAAATTAGGGCATACGATTGTACCTCCTGTCCCTTCACTTTTCACTTTTAATATTAAAGACCCAAGAATAGACGGGTTAATGGGATTATCTACTTTAGCAACAGTAACACTTTTAAGCAATAAAAATATTTCTCTCGATTTAGCGGGCAAAGGAATATCCTCCGGGCCATTGCTCATAACCCACTGGGGAATGAGCGGACCTGCCATTTTAAAACTCTCTGCCTGGGGCGCCAGGATATTGTATGATCTTCATTATAATTTTAAAATTCAGGTTAACTGGTTACACGAAACTAATACAGATGCTACACTCAATATTTTGAAAAATCTTAAAACCGAATCTCCAAAAAAGTTGATTTTGAATACAAAAATTTTTGATCTTCCAAATCGTTTATGGGTTAAATTAGTGGAAAATTCAAACATTCCAGCCACACAAAAATGGGCAGATGTGTCAAATATTCAGCTCAATAAACTAGCAGAACAACTTACCAAAGGAATTTTTCAGGTAAACGGGAAGAGTACTTTTAAGGAAGAGTTTGTAACTGCAGGCGGAGTAGATTTAAAAGAAATTAACTTTAAAACCTATGAAAGCAAACTTCAAAACAATCTCTATTTTGCAGGTGAAGCACTTAATATTGATGCTGTTACCGGAGGGTTTAATTTTCAAAATGCATGGACCGGTGCCTACATAGCCGCAAAGGCTATTGTAAGTGAAGAGATTAAAAATTAACATGATGTTTGTGAAATAAAAGTTAATTTTTTAAGTTATTTCGTTATATTAGTTGACAATTTAACATTATAACCAAGTCAGATCATGAAACAATTTAAATCTATTGCTTGTGCGGTGGCATTAAGCTTTGTAGCTACTGCTGTATATTCACAGGAACCGGTTCAAACTCTACTGGTAAACTATATTAATTCTGTAAATAATCTTGGAAGCACAACACATAAAGAAGATGTGCTTAACCTATTCCATGAAAATTACAAAAATAATACTGCATATGTAAAAATGTCGGGTATAGTTTCCAGTACCAGTAGCGGTAAAAGTGATTTAGCAACTTCTTTAGAAGAAACCCTTCAAAACGCTAATTATAAGTTCAGGCTTACTTTAGATAAAGTACTATACGTAGCTCAAAGAGATCGGGCCGGTACAATTTCTGCATTGGTTAATTTTCAATCTACCATTGATGACAAATTAGCGGAAAAAGGAACTTTACTATTGAATATTGTAGGTATTACTATGGGTGGAGAATGGAAAATAATTCACAACAATACAGTAAGGGTGTCTGAAGCCAGCGATGTAGGTAACTGTGTATGTTATATATATGCTAAAGGAGGCACTAAATTCATTACTGAAGTATATTACCCATCTGGTGTTGAATATGGACAGAATTTTGAATCATTCAGAGTTACTTCCAGAGATGGAAACCGAATCATAACCTCAGATAAAAATGATTTTACCTGGGATCCTGAAGGAAATATATCTTACGAAGGAAATGTCATAGGTACGACGGAAGACCCGAAGGAAGCAATACAAATTTCAATAAATGAGCTTTATAAAGAGTCTTGCACAAAAGTATTATTTAATTAAACCGGAATAAAATTATAATTTACCGGTAAATCATATTTTAATGAAACGAGGCTGTATAAAAAGGTGTATAGAAGGCATATATGAAGTTATATGTCAGGTTGAGCGCAGTC
>CALGUD010000160.1 GCA_937901915.1 uncultured Flavobacteriaceae bacterium | reverse complement strand
GGTCTCTTAAATTATCGGTAAGCCTTTTGGTTTCAAATGAAGCTTCCTTTTCTGTCTGTTTTATTTTAGCAACTGCCTTATCAAAATCGGTTTGAGAAATATAAGACTTCTTTAAGGCCGCTTCTAATTTGTTTATTTCATCTTTATACGAATCAACAACTTTTAATTGATCTTTTAATTCTTGCTTTGCCCGAGTTATAGATTTTGTATAGTCATCTTGAATCTTTTCAGCTTTCTTTAAACCCGATTCAAGTCCAGAAATGTCAGCTGTTATTCGTGCCTGTAGTTCGTTTGTTGCCATTGATTTTTTCTTTTAACTTTCTGAACATTTCTTTTACATCACTTTCCTCGTGTGTATTACCATCTGTAGGCAAAGGAAACCAAGCTCTTAATCTCGGTAATTTCTTTTTACTTGGTACGGTGCTTGCAACCGTGTACATTTGATGCCTTACCATATCCCACTCCTTCCAGTACTTATTCATATAACCCTTAGAAGCATAATAAAACTCCAAAGGACTCATGCAATAGTACTCATGAGGACTTAACCCCATTTCACCGAACGCAAAACTTAAGACATCTTCGTAACTGGTTGCGGGTTCTGCTTCACTTTTTTTTTATCTTCCTTCGGTACATTCCCGCCCATTATATCAAAGAATGTTTCCCATACATTTACGAGTTCTGACATTTCAGCCGTCGCAATATGTTCGTTAATATTGTTAAGGATGTCAGGAGTTGCTTCTCCTTTAGCTAAGCAATGACCTTTAATGCCTACTTTAATAAGGTCAGCGATTAAAAGTAAATAGTTTTCATTTACCCTTTCGCTAACCTTTTTCATTATATCACCCTGCTCAATACCGAACATTTTTTGAAGTTCAAATATAGCATAGTTATTAAACCACACTTGAACCTTTTCGCCTCCTAAATTTAACTCTAACTTCTTATTAATCATATTAAGTAGTTACAACGTTTACAGGTTCTCCGCTTCCGGTAATAGTCAAATCAAATTGAAGGTAATCTCCTTGATCTGCTGTATTTGAAAAGTCGGAAATGAAACCCATTCCTTGACGTAAAAACTCGTAGTCATCGTCAATACTTTCAAGTTTCCACTGCCTGTTATCATCTTCTTTAGATATGTCAAATATTTGATCCAAAGTCGCAAATGTACTATCAGCCTCTTTGTCAATATATGACGTATTAGAAAATGACCACGTGAAATCACCTGGTAAATTCTCTACGAAATCACCACTACATTTTGTTGAGATTGCAACTGAATCCCTTGAAGATGAATAACCATCTGAAGTAGAGCATCCGATTAACAACCAATCAGGGGCTTCTACTGTTCCCATATTAACGGACAATAGAATGTCCTTACTCTTTACTCCTACCATTTTTATTAAATTTAATTATTAATACTATATTTTTGTTACAATATGTTCATAACGGATAAGTTTACGGTAAATATATTCTGATCCGTTTTGCAAAGAACTATCCGTGTCGGATTCTCTGCTTGTATTTCCTATTGCGTACCCGTAAGCTGATATGTCAATATCTTCAAAGCTATCCGGGTTAATTATGTCCTCAATTTGTTCGGCAATATCTTCTGGTTGTATTCTCCCTGCCATACTATTTAAACCACCTGTTACAATATCTATTAATATTGTCGCTGTGTACCTTTTACACCTTTTTAAATTACCTTGATTACTTGTTTGGGTGCTAAGTAATATGTAAGGCTTGTCAACATCTTCAGGAACAGCATACACATCAAATATTGGAACTGGAACACTATTACTCGTTACGTTTCCAAACAACGCATCATAATACCCAAATCTAATTGCCTTGCTTAGTTCCATCCTTTAACATTTTTTTTAAGTTCTCTAAAAACTTAATAGTATTATTTTTCCATGCGGGGTATAAAAACGGTTGGGGTCTTATACCTATCCTCAATATCTTCATCATTATAGGGTATAAAAACTTTGCTTCTATTCCCTTGTTGTTCATCCAGTCTAAAAGACTGGTTTTAAACTCTTCGAAACTGCCAAAATCACTATCATTAAAAGTAGCAGCGTACTCACTCCATTCTGCCGGAACATCAACTAAAGCACCTGTGCCAAATTCCTGAAAGGCTGCATACTGTGCTTTGAATCCCACTACCCCTTCTAACCCGTTAATTTCACTATATGCGCTACTCCTTAAAAATGACGTGTTACTTGGGGCTGCCTGAACCGCTTCCGTTTCAGTATTCTGTATTGCCTCTGCCAAATAATCCTCAACATCCTCACGGTAAAGCTTACTCAAATTTGAGTAGTAAGACTTATTACCTTTGACTGTCATTTTTATTTTTGCCATTACGTTGTGCTTTCCGGTTCTCTGCTTGATGTCTCCATTTCACTATTAACATAAATGTCAATCTGTGATCTCAAAGCTGTTACTTTTATATTATTCACAATAAAATGAAACCCTCTCCAGGTTAAACGATCTGATATTTTAATGTAAATTTCAGGTCTATACCGTATTTTAAAATGAACGTAATTCTTTATATTCTCCTGGTTGGCAATCATTTCTGGATTACTCCTTTCTTCAACTACTGCTGCATACGTGTTAAGTATATTAATGTAAGTAGTTTCATGTCCTCCACCGCCTATTGGCGTCCTAACAGGTCTGTCAATACTAATCTTCTCACGAAGTTCGCCCGATCGTATCATACTAAAGTAATATTTCGATATGGATCTATCATTCTTTTAGCCTCATCCATACCAACCTGTGCTACATATCTGGTTTCAATAATGTTTTCCCT
>CALGUD010000159.1 GCA_937901915.1 uncultured Flavobacteriaceae bacterium | reverse complement strand
GGTGTTTCATTCTGAGTCCACCCCGAAAAGCAGATAAAAAATAATGTATAGAATAAATACTTTCTCATTATCTGATTTTTATTGGGTTTTTATATTTATATATGGCGCTTGAGCCTTTAATTCCTCCAGGAAGTGTATAACTGAGTTTAATAGAGTAATTTCCATTTCGAATAAATAAGTATTCGCTCTCAAGAATATCTAAATAACTACTGTCTGACTGAATTCTACCGTTAACATATGCATTAAGTACCTTATTCCGTATATCCATATGGTCCGTTTTATAAGCATAAGGCAAATTATAGCGGAATGGAAATTGAGTTTTCAGGGTTTCTAAGTTCACTCCATATTCTGCACTGGTCATATAATTTGTTCGAAGTGGTAATGACTTTACAGGCCTGAAGCCCCATTCATTAATATCTCTGCTAAGGGTGTATGATGTGCCCGCAGGATATTTTTGATAAATCATCGGGTCAATATCAATCTGGAAATATTTATCATCTAAGGTAGCTTCGGCATTTATAAGCGGTTTATTTTGAGTATAAACACTACCAGCCATTTCCACGAATCCAAACCCTTCATAAGTTTTAGTGCTGGAAGTCAGATAAATTACATCCGAGGATATTTTTCCCCACTGATCGTCTGTGACCTTAATATCCTTAATTTTATCGGCAAATGTTTTGTACTCGCTACTACTGAAATTATAAGTCAACCGTTCTATTTCGCCTTCTTTAGAAAGATTTTCGGCAAGATTAGTTGTAATTTCCATGGTATTATCGTTGTCTAACTGTTGAACCTCTGTAGTGGTTAAATTTCCATCGCTATCATTTGAGCCTGCATTTTTAGGCATGCTGACAATTTGTAAAACATAATTTTGATTTCGGTTCAAATCAGGGAATGTATAGTATACTTTATTATCGGAAGAATTATAATTCATAGATGACAATTTTTGGCTGCCCGTTGCATCAACTATTTTTACCTGACTTTTCCAATAAGCATCATCAAAAAGATAATCCTGTCCTCTGCGTAACTGTATATAACCATTTTTATATTCGTCTGTATAGAAATATTTTTGCTCCAATACAGGATAAGCGTACTCAATATTCTGTAGAGGTATTACATTTGGAGCACCTCCGGTAGTAAACGAATGTTCTTTAATTTCAAGTGCTTTTTTGCCATCAACTTCAATAGTTCTGAAGACCCCTTCTATTTGTTTCTGAAAACTTACTTCTACATACAGTTTTAATTGAGTGTCGGGAGGTAAAATATCTTTTGAAATAAATGTTGCCCTGTCATTTCCGTAGTTCCATTCTAATACCCCATCAATTTCCCTTCCCTCGGGGTCAATTACTGAAAACTTCTCTAATAAAACTTTGTAAGTCATGTCTCCTTCATCTTCAGGGATAATAAATGACTCATTTACTTTCATAGTGAATGTTGCTTGTGGAGTGGCAAACACATCTACGTCATTTTCATCTTCTTTAGGGGTTATACTGGCAATAACCTTGATTCCTCCTAATGGTGTATCATCTACAAATTCACATTCTTCCCCTAAAGTAAGCTTAAACCTGAATCTCCCGCTAACCAGGCCTCCAAGTAAATTGTAATGTCCGCCTACATAACCCCTCATCCATATCGGGTTGGGAGCTTTCACCTGTAAAAGTACTGCAGCTCCTCCTCTTATAATGGAGATTTTCTTTTTCTTGAAAAATATTTTTATACGAATCCCCAACTCACCTTGCAGGTATGCATATGCCTGCCCGTTAGCATACCATCCGTTAAAACCAACTTCATCTCCTGTATTTGAACACTCGGCATCACCATAATCTTTAAGCATAATATCAAATCCGCCTCCTGCTTGAAAGCGTGCATAAAACATAAGGAATCTCAAGTCGCCGGTATCTACACTAAAATCATGTCCGAAAGCAAAACCTTTACCACTAGCCAATGCATTTTCATCCCTCATATAATTCAATGATTCTGCTTCAACGCCGAGAATATCGGCAACTATTGGCGGAGGTGGCGGACTACCCGGTAGGTTATCACCTATCATAAAATAACCTCCGGTTTCCATACTAAGCGGGCCTAACGAAAATTTTAATCCTAATCGATCATCGGGGGTACCCATATACACATACCACTGATCGGGGTCTATATGTGCTACACCCCATCCGGCACGGCCTTTTGATGCCCTTCCCGTTATAACGCTTCCTACATTTACATATACATCTAATGTTGAGTGAAACGATTCATTCACAAAATCAAATTCGATGGCTACTTTTGCGGTGATAACACCCTCCCCTACAATTTCCGGCTCATATTCTTCTGTGGCTTTATCTAAAAATGATTTCCCCACTTTCGTATCCATAACCCCTTTCACCATTTCATTATTAACCATAGCACTTAGCTTCTCAGTCATATTTGCTACAGGGTTCGGAAAATCAAATGCTTTCATTACCTGGCCTTCTCCATAAAATCCAAGCCTGTTTACTCCACCACTTCTGTTAAATTCAATTTCAAAACCGGCTTTCACCGCTATTGTACTTTCATCTGCTATAGCTCCCATTACCATAGCCTTCATACCCAATCCGGTCTTCTCTTCCGGGATATAAGAAAGTCCTGAAGGGGAAAAATCGGGACCTGCATCAGGTCTTCTGGTCATTTTGTAATATGCCCCACCAGCAAACCCTGAAATCTGGAATGGACCCATTTGAAGTTTTAAACCTTCTATAGCTCCATCTACATACCAATACCTGAAATCTTTTTTTCCAAATATAGTTTTACACTTTATGGGTCCAAACTTTGCGAATGTACCCTCTAACTCAGCTGAAAAACCATCTCCATAAATGGGATGATCATCCATTAAAATTAAGCTTCCTTTAAGCTGAATAGCACCTATGTCTGCATCAAGTGCTATTTCATGCATATCTAATCGCTCATATTTCCATTTCTGCTTACGAGTTTCATTATCTAATTTACCGTAAATGCCCAGACGTGTTTCACCGGCAAATCCCTTATCATCACTACCCATTAAATTAATCCGGAGATTAAATTCCAAACCTGCACTTGCCCCAGTCGATTTAAAAGCAATATCAGAAATAGAGACAGGAAAGTTGGCTAATTTCATTTCGCCTTTATATCCGAAATAATCTGCCCTTATAGCAGGCGACTCTGTTTGTAACACCAAATTTTGAAATTCGATCCCTTTAAACTCTACCGTTTCGTCACCTTCCTTGTTCGATTCTTGATTTTCAATGGATTTTTGACTGGCAGAAATAGACATACGCCCATTTAAAATTGCCTTTGGGTAAAAGTTGCCTTCTTTTGCTCTTAATTCAACAGATGAATTGGGAAGAAGTTCTGCTTTGGCTCTCCATATATTAATTTCAATTTCTTCTTTTGTTGAAACTAACATGAGATATTCTTCTTCTGAAATAATACCTCTGTACATCAGTCCATAAGATCCGCTTTTTTCTTCGTTTTCATTCTTGATCTTATCGGTATTGTCACCAATAGGCAACACAAGTTCACCGCTAAATTTTGCCCCTACAAATTTATTAGCCGCTAATTCCAACCCAAGTGTATCAACAGAAAAAGCCCATGAATCCTGGGCTGATGTTCGCCCCTCTTTAATAGGAATGATATTATTAGCTGAAAATTTTCCTGAAATACCATAGCCATCAATAATCATATCCATAGCTTTAAACGAAACCCTTTTGTTCTGAGCAATACTTTCTTCAGTTTTAAACTCTTTTGGCAAGGCTACATCCAGTGATTGTACATAAACACCCCTCCAACTCTCTACCGAAGGTTGCAACAAATTGTGGTCTCTATAGTATTTAGGGAATTTTACACCTTCTGTTCGCAAATCACTAAAATCAAAAACTGCTTTATTAACACCAAACATAAACTTATCGGGATGATCTGCCATTACAAATGGGGTAATGCTTAAATCAACAATCATATCATTCCAGTCTGAAGCCACTACACTAAAAGAACCTCTAACCCTGTTGGGAATTTGTATGGTTGCACCTTCTTCATTTTGATATGGCCTGGTGTCCGGTAATAAATCACCTTTTGCATTAACAGGCAACAACATGTTTCTTGAAAACTGTACCTCCCCATTTAGTGCCAACTCTTCAACTCCATCACAACTTATAGTTACATAGGTAGCAGCATTGGATTTATCCGTTGTATTACCAGTTTTATAATCAAATGCCCCTTTTAAGGATAATAACCAACTTCCTCCATTAAAAGGAATAAATACATCACCCAAAAGCACAAGATTAGCATCTCCTATTATTCCACCCTGATGCGAAAACTTTACATTATCAGCACCAAAAAAAAGCTCCACAGGTTTACCTTTCTCATCTGTTTGAGGTAAAATTATACGGGCAAAAACAGTGAGTTCGGTATATTGAGGATTAATTTTGGCCTTAACAATTCCAATAGCATATTCAACTCCATTTATATCGTGCTTTATACCAACCGGCAATGTATTTACGTCTTCATTAGAAAGAGTTTCTACCCATTTTCCTTTCTTTACTATTTCTTCAAAACTGGCAGAGGCCTCTGTTCTGTTATTAAATATCTCAGCACCTGTTTTATATTCACTTCTTAAGTTTTCAAAGGTGAATTCAGGTTCACTGGTGATTCGAAAATCCTGGTCAGACAAGGGA
>CALGUD010000158.1 GCA_937901915.1 uncultured Flavobacteriaceae bacterium | reverse complement strand
ATCCTTCTGTTGCCCGTATTTCTATTGGATCCTGGTAACCGGCTATATCAGTACCTACTCTTTCTATATCCATTATAGGCTCTACCCGTACATCAGCGTAACCATTGGCTATCCTGCCTGCATAATCATAATAAACACCCCCAGCCTCAGTTAAATCTATCCGGTAATCCATGCAATTGCTTATACTAATAGGAGGGCCAGGAAAAGGGCCACAGCTACCTCCTCTGCCTGGTGAACAGTTTCCCTGTTGACCAGCTAAATAGAAACGTAATACTTCAATTCTATTATCGGGTTCAAATATTGCAACACCACCATGAAAACGATTGCCCATTCGTTCCTCGGGAGGGATAGACTGATAATCATCATTATTATAAATACTGTATCCAACGTCCATTAACTGTTCTCTACCACCATTAGCATGCGTTACCTCGGTGTGAATGTAGATATTTTCTGCTGGGGACGGCAAATCATCAGCACTATCATAGCGTGATCCATCAACCCAGCCGCGTATAGATAACCGATAACTTTCCTGTGCAAAACTGCCAGTAAAAGCCAATAAAAATACAACAATGAATAAGTGTTTCAATATTTTCATGTCTTTCAGAATTTTACTTCTATTGTTTCCATATTGGCATAACCTCCCTGCTTCAACACTGGTTTTATATGGTATTTATAATAATTATTAGGCGATACTTTTGTGTCTGTCATTTTAGTAACCGAAGCCGGTATTTGTTTCCAGAGAACAGGTTTATCTTCTCCTTTAGACCGGTACACAAGTATTTCTACAATATCCTCAGAGGGTTTTCTCCAATACAGTTCTATAGCCATATTAATACGGTCGGGAGTAGCTCCAAGTCCTTTAATGCTCTGTATGGCCTCAAAACTTTTTATTGTTAAAGTGATGGGGGTAGTTGGTTCTGATGTTAACCGGCTATCATCTTCTGCAAAAATGGCATAGCGATATTTATTCCCTGAAATCACTTTATTATCCCGAAACTTTGATATGGTGTCGGTTTCAAAAATAAGCTCCCACCCTTTTTCTGATTGGGAAATATCCTGCCTATACAATTTATGATATTTTACATCATCACTCTCACTGTTAACCCATTCAAGAGCTACTATTCCATTGTTAACATTATATCCCGAAAATACAGGTGATGATGGCGGTACAATATCCGGCTTTTTTAATGCTAATTTTTCAGAATACGGTGACATGTTAAATCGTTGGTCTACTGCTACTACCTGGTAATAAACTTTACTGTTCAACGATTTAAGCTGAACCGTATCTATAAAAACTGTTTGATCTATGGGTTCAACCGTAAGTTGTGAAACCTCTTCATTCTCGATATTTCCTCTAAACACCCTGTATCCCAGCATATCTTCCTCCAGGTTTTCATTCCATTTTAATTTAACAACTCCAAGGGAATCTATTTCTCCGGTTAATCCAATGGGTTGTGAGGGAGGTATAGAATCTATAGTTTGAACAAATGCTGCAAAAGATGTTAATTTTTGATTGTTTTTACCTAACGCTGTAATTGTAAAGTAATTAGAAGGTGATAATTTGTCATAAACAACTTCTCGTTGTGCAGGAGGGATTCCGGTTTTCACTATTTCAAAAGGGCCTCTGGCATTTGAGGACCTGTTTAATTGAAACCCAGTTATTTCCGGTTCTGCCTCTTTAGGAAATTCCCATTTAATGAGTGCCCCGCCTTGGGGTGTATGTCTATAATCGCTAATATGCGGTGTAAAGCCCAGATCTTTTTGTCCACTGGCCGATACAACTTCCGAATATTGACCTTCTTCTCCAAATGGAGAAACACCCACTACCCGGTAGTGATAGGTTTTGTTATTTTGTGATAAGGTATCAATATAGTACATTCTTTTAGCAGGAGCCTCGGGTCTGTCATTAAGATTAACCAAAGGCGTATCACCTAATCGTGAAAAGTTTTTACCATCTGAAGAACGCTCTACAAAATAAGATGTGTAAATAGATTTAAACATTTCATACTCCCAGGTAAGCATAATATTTTTATCACTTCCTATGGCCAGAAGGTCAATAGGGGCAGGAAGAGGCTCACTACTTTCGATATCAATATAAACGGACCCTTCCTGTACTTTCATAGTTTCCTCAGGAATGTTCATTGTTACTTTATAAAAATATTTTTCATTAGCTTTTACACTGGTATCTTCATAACCTAGCGCAGCCTTTTTTGCAGCTTTAAAGTTCATATCGGCAGCAAAGAGTGCAAAAGAGAATCGCTGTTCTATCTCTTCGGCTTTATTAACAATTTGCATGATACCACTTTCATTATCCATTCCTTCTACCTCAAAACTTTCACCATAAAGAGATTGGGCAATGATAGCAGCATAATCATTTTCATTCACCATTTCTTCCCAGGTTTCTACCGGATCAGGTTTTAACGGCATTTGGGTAAGCACAACTTTCTCAGGTGAAGCTAAACGCTGCCCGTTTCTGTATATGGTATACCTTTCAATACGATAGCCAAACTCATTTCCTTTAAGCCATAGAATAGGCTGAGTAGGGGCCCAGCGAAGCAATATTTTACTCTCCTGAGCGCGGGCCAGGAGATGAACAGCATTTTCAGTATTTGGTGTTTCATTCTGAGTCCACCCCGAAAAGCAGATAAAAAATAACGTATAGAATAAATACTTTCTCATTATCTGATTTTTATTGGGTTTTTATATTCATACTTGGCACTTGAACCTTTTATCCCTCCCGGAAGCGTATAACTGAGTTTAATAGAATAATTTCCATTTCGGATAAATAAATATTCACTTTCCAGAATATCCAAATAACTACTGTCTGACTGAAT
>CALGUD010000157.1 GCA_937901915.1 uncultured Flavobacteriaceae bacterium | reverse complement strand
CTTGAAATTGAAATTAGGTTCTAACGGGAGGTTTAATAAACCGCTAAGAATTTCAACATAAGAATAACAAAGCCCCGACGGATAAGGTCGGGGCGGATCAATAACCACCCGGTTCTTAAAAAGGAGGTGACTATGACTTAGCAAAGATATACCAATTCTTAGGCTTACTCAAATTGTAAGAATAGAAGGTGCTGCTTCACCAAACAGCAGGCATACCCATAGCGTATGGGAATAAAAAACCGTTTTTAATTTAGTTAATGATGATACGAATTTTCTTTTGCCTTTTTTTCACAATAACCAGTTTCAATGTTTTCTCTCAAAACTTGGTTCCTAATCCGAGTTTTGAAGAATATATAGATTGCCCATATAGTACCGCTGAATTCGAAACTCAGGTTATAAGTTGGTATTCATTTAACGGAACACCCGATTATTACAATGTTTGTAGCAACCAAATAGATGGTTTTGTAGGTGTACCCCAAAATGCCGCAGGTTGGCAATACGCGCAGGAAGGGAATGCCTATGCCGGCATTTTAACCTATACACATTCGACAGTTAATGAAAGGGAGTTTATCGCTTGTTCTTTAATTGAACCTTTGGTTCCCGGTCAGCAGTATTATGTAAATTTTTATGTAAATAGCTATAATGGTGGTGAATTAAGTTTGTTTTTAGGAGCTACGAATAGAATTGGGTTGAAATTCTTTTTAGACCCTGAGTATAACGGAGACAGCAATCCATACGTACCGCAAAATGAGGCTGATATTGAATATAATCAAATGCTTACCGATTCAATTTCATGGACAAATGTAAGTGGATCATTCATTCCTGATCAGGCATACAACTGGCTTGCCATAGGCAACTTTTACGATGACGTAAATACGGATACACTTCAATTAGGTGAACCGGGTTATTGTTATGGCATTTATTATATAGACAATGTTTGTGTGAGCACCTCTCCTGATGGATGTGGGATAACGTCCGTAAATGGCAAAGTCGACTTATCCAATGTTCAACTGTTTCCCAACCCTTTTGGCAATGAATTTACTGTTAACTCAGAAAAATCAACCATTGAAAATATAGAAGTTGTAGACTTAAAAGGCAGCACAATACTCAGAAGGCAAACACATAACAACATAGTTAAGGTCAATACAGAAAACTGGGTAAAAGGAAGTTATATTATCAGGATCACGTTAAAAAACGGTTTAGTAATTAATAAATTAATACTAAAACAATGAAAAATCTAAAATTTATTTTCATTTTAATGATTACTTTCTGTTTAATTCAACCAGAAGGATTCGGTCAAACTACCGTTCCAAGCAACACCCCTTCTTTAGGTACTTTTTTGGGATGGAGCGGAGCCCAAAACCTCGATTTCCGCACCAACAACATCAACCGGATGCGGTTGATGGAAACCGGGACGGATATAATAGATCTCTATCCGGTAGATGTTAGCGGTAATCTTGGTTTGAGCACAGATCCCACCTTTTTTGGATTCAAGCCTTACTCCTTATTATACTTAGACGGAGGTAATGTCAATAGTCCCCAAACCCAGGGGTTTCGGCCGTGGATGCGTCATGGTATAACCTTCACAAACAATGGTGATTTAATCTATGTCGGGCCAAAAAGAAATTCGCAGGATGTTACAGATGCGGGGCCCATGAAAAAAGGTTTGAGCACTGATAAAACGGATGCTGTAATTGCCGTTTTGCCCGTTATTGACAGCATCAGAAAGATTGATCTCCACACCAGCATTCCCATTCCGCGACACGAATTGGTAGCTGTGCAAACACCGCAATGTTTTAAAACAGATCTTATCAAAAGAGCCTACCAGTCAAGTTATAATATTGCTTTTACTGACGATGCATCGGTTG
>CALGUD010000156.1 GCA_937901915.1 uncultured Flavobacteriaceae bacterium | reverse complement strand
TTCTATTCCCTGGGTCTCATCTTTTTCTCTTTGCGTAGTGGGTTGTAGCCGGTAAGTCAATCTGCAGAAAAAATGGTAAGTTCAAATACACAATAAATGGCAACATGGTACAGAACATTAGGTAAAGTTATAAAAGTTAATTTTCATGTTCAAAAAAAGATTTTCTATTGGTTAAACGATAGCTTTTCCCTTTCAAGCTGATCACATCAGACTGGAAGAGCAATCGGTCAAGTAAAGCTGTTGCCAGTACTTCATCATCGAGCATTTTTGCCCAGTCAGCGGCTTTTTTATTGGTGGTGATAATGAAGCAGGTTTTCTCGTATAACTGATTAATCATATTGAAGAATGATACGGCCAGATTTGTCTGAATGGGGAATAACATGATATCATCTATGACAATAAGATCTGCTTTCATGAGTCTTTTATACAGTGTCATAGCCGATCGAGTAACGTCTTTTAATTTCAACATGTTGATAATTTCATCCATGGTTTTAAAGTAGGCTTTATATCCCTTCTCCAAGGCATCTGAGCACAGTCCTGCTGCCAGGAACGTCTTGCCGGTACCGGAAGGGCCTGTCAACATAAGATTGTAGCCCTGATCCAACCAGTTTAATTCCCTGAGTTGGCTTACTCTTGATTTGGATAATCCATTGTCATAGCTATGGTCGTATACATTCAGATCACTATTAGTAGGCAACTGGGCTGCTGTGCGTCTTCTTTTAAGATCATTTGCTTGTCTGTGGACTGATTCCGATTCGAGAAGCTTCAAAGTGAATTCTAAATACCCTGCATCCTGCTGTTCTGCAGATCGTACGATTTCCATCAAATTGTTAGCAATGCCAGTGGTTCTGAACTGGCGGCAATAGGCTAAGATTTGTTCTGTTTTTTCCATGTTAGTTGATTTGTTTGTATAGGCTATGCGTTTTCATGGCTATTACATAGCCTATGGTGAATAATAATTACTTTATGTTCTCTGACTATAAGATAGACTGATAATCATCTATATCGCTTTTGTCCGGCTGAATATGGGCATTGTTGTGTGATTGACCGCTGAGCGGATTTACGTTGGACAATACCATATTATCAGTGGGTTGGTCGGGGGGTAAGTCCAGGATGTTTTTAAAATCAGTGGCACTATAAATTTGGTGATCTGTGCAATACTCTACTACCGCGGCGACCATTTGAGGATCGTGTCCGGCTACTGCATTTCTTATGATAATGAGTTGGTCCCGGATATAGCGTGGTTTATCTGATCTGATGTTTTTAAGCCAGGAAATGGCCTGCTGAGGATCAGCGAACAGACGGGCCACTTCATCCAGCATCTGATCAATGGTCGTGGATTTGTCGCGTTTATGATCGGTATTGATGACTTTTTCACCTTTTCTTGCCGGTATGGTATGACGGCATATTTCCTGCTCTGAGAGCGCATCTTTAATCACCAGAGTGGTGCCATGTACTTGAACCAATACCGATGTTCCTTTGCCCTTGAAAGAACCTAAGGGAAGCGAATAAAAGTTGCCTTTGTAGGATATGGTATTGTCTTTACGCACTGCGTATGCTTCCTTTGTTGGTTGTGTAATAAGTGGATGAAAAGACTGTAGAAAAGGTTTCTCTTTTGCCATCTCATCAAAAGGAATCAAACCTGTAGTTCCATGGGCCTTGCTGTTGGCTGTCCTCCCAAGCCAGGACAGGGCTTCATCATTCAGCGTGTCGGTATTAAAATATGTACGGTTGTACAGGAAGTTTTGTTTGACGTACTTCACAACATTTTCTATTTTGCCCTTACTTTGAGGATCTGCTTTACGACAGAAGTATAGCGTAAATGATCGTTGTCTGGTATAGTTTTTGAACTCTTCAGTGAGAATGATATCACCTCCGTTTTCACTGACCATGAATACCTTATCCTGATCATAAACGATCTCATCCGGTATCCCACCGAACCAGGCAAATGCCTTTTCATGGGCCTGAATGGCCAGGGATGCAGTAAATGGTCTGTCAGTGAACCAGACATACTTATGCCGGCTGCGGGACAGCACCATGGTAAAGAAATAGATTTTTGTGCGTTTTCCTGATGAGCAACGCATATTATACTCCCCAAAGTCAACCTGGGCCTGTTTGCCGTATGGCAGTTCTTCTAACATGGAAAACTGTCGGTGCCTGGGTATCTTGACCAGGTGGTGCTTCTGACGCACCCAGACGACAAAATTAAAAACCGTCTTAGATGACACGTCTGGAAAATCTTCGTGATGTTCTTTTAACCAGTCATGCATCTGAGCTGCTGATGTGTCAGGAAATGTTTTTAGTCGGGAGTGAACGAATTCTTCATACCTGGAAAGTGCTTTAGTTCTATTAGAAGGCCGATTCAGAAAAGCTTCATAATCCCGGTCGTCCATAGTAAGATACTTCTTCACCGTTCTCCAGTTCATACCTACATAATCACTAATGTAGGAGATGGAATGTCCTTGTCGATGTAGTTTGTGAATTTCGTGATAAGTCATAATTTGGTTAACATAGTGGTTCATAAAAATGCTGGGTTTGGTTAGCCAGCAAATTTAGTCTCTGGGGCGCGCCCCAGAGACTAAATTCTATGTACTTTATGTTGCCAAATTCTCTGTATTCTAACTTGCGAAAAACTCTGCAGTTTTATTTACCATTTACATCCATTTTTTGGTGGCTTCTCTTACAGCCAAAAATACCGATTTCATGACGGCCTCATCAGTAGGAAATGACATTTTATTTTTCGTGTATTTCCTTACCTTTCCATTCAGGTTTTCAATGAGATTAGTGGTATAAATGATCTTTCTGATTTCTAATGGAAAGTCAAAGAAGACTGTCAGTTCTTCCCAATTATTGCGCCAACTCGTGATAGCATAACCGTATTTAGAGCCCCATATATCTTCAAAAGCATCCAAAGCTGCTTGTGCTGCCTGGCGATTGGGAGCTCCATAGATATCCTTCATATCGCGGGCAAATTCTTTTCTGTCTTTCCAAACTACATATTTGCAAGCGTTTCTAATCTGATGAACTACACATATTTGGGTTTGAGATTCTGGAAAAACTTGAAATGGTGGAGGTAGAAATATCAAAGTCATACATCTCACGAATCTGTTCTTCAATGTCACTTACGCTCATTCCTTTGGCGTAAAATGAGATAATAATGTTCTCTAAACCATCAATGATATTTTGTTTTTTAGGAACTAAAGCCGGTTCAAAACTGCCGTCCCGGTCTCTTGGAACTTTAATTTCACTTTCTCCAATTTTATTTTTTTAATTCCGTGACCGTTACGGTAATTTCCTTCTTTGGTTTTTTCGTGTTTCTGGTTGTCAAGATGAGCATCCAGTTCAGCTTCGAGCATGTGTTCTACCGCTCGTTTATGCATGGTTTTGAAGAAAGATGTTAAATCTTCTCCACTTTTAAAGGACTTGTAGAAATCCTTGTTGTTTAATAATGCTTCTTTGTCGATCATAACTGTATAAAGTTTAAAAATAGTAAAAAGTTATTTCCGAAAATTTTTTTTGAGCTTTGATGGCTCAAAAATTTTCAGAATAACTTTTTAACTTACACAGTTAGTGAAACACTACCAAAATACTTTTGAAATAT
>CALGUD010000155.1 GCA_937901915.1 uncultured Flavobacteriaceae bacterium | reverse complement strand
ATTCCTTATGAAATTCTTACCGGAATATCTGCCAGAGTGAAAAGAGTTTATTATCAGGAGTGATAAAAAATAAAGAAGGAGAAAATTATCCGGTAGTTGAATATGAAGCGGCATCAAGGGGATTTTTTCAAAAGGTAAGGGTTACACAGGATTCTATTTCCGTAGCAAATGATAGGAACAATATGCGTTCTGTTCCTTCTACGGCCTCACAATGGAGCAAAATTAACAATGCCCTGAATGATGTTGAAATTGAAAAAATTGGTACACTTACCCCACCTACCGAAAGAAGAACTGTAGATGCTGCCGCACATGCTGTTTTAACCATAAAAACGGGTGATACTGTGTATATTTCACCAACTTTTGACCATGGAAATCCGCCTGTAGAAATTGAATTATTGGTTAAAGCTATCCTAACATTGTCAAAAACTGTTGAAAAGGAGTAATTCTTATTGTATTTTTGCAACAAATAACAAAGAATGACCATAAAAGAAATTCAAAACGATATAGTTGATGAGTTTTCAATGTTTGAAGATTGGATGCAGCGTTATGAATACATGATCGAGCTTGGAAAGTCACTCCCGCTCATTGATGAAAAATATAAAACTGATGACAATATAATTAAGGGGTGCCAAAGCAAAGTATGGGTGCATGCTGAACTGGCCGATGATAAATTGGTATTTACTGCAGACAGTGATGCCATTATTACCAAAGGGATCATAGCCATTTTAATCAGGGCTTTTTCCAATCAGAAACCAAAGGATATTATTGAAGCAGATACGTCTTTCATTGATGAAATTGGTTTAAAAGAACATTTATCGCCAACCCGGGCAAATGGATTGGTGAATATGATTAAACAACTAAAAATGTATGCAATAGCATATCAAACGCAATTGAACTAAACAATATGAGCGAAGAACTTACCATAGACACAAAAGAATTAGGTGAAAAAATAGTACGGGTTTTAAAAACGATTTATGACCCCGAAATTCCTGTTGACATATACGAACTGGGCCTTATCTATGATGTTTTTGTAAATGAAGATTATGATGTAAAAATACTGATGACCTTAACATCGCCAAACTGTCCCGTAGCAGAAACATTACCTGTTGAAGTAGAAGAAAAGGTGAAATCTATTGATGAAGTAAAAGATGCTGAAGTAGAAATTACTTTTGACCCGCCGTGGACACAGGATCTAATGAGCGAAGAAGCAAAACTTGAATTAGGATTATTATAAAGACCATGCCTGAAGAAATAAAAAACAGGGTAGCAGAAAGCAAAATAGTAACTTTTGACCTGGAGGATTATTATCCGAATGGTGAAAGGGTACTTTTTGATATTTCAGACTGGCTTTATGAACAGGTGATCCTGAAAGAAAAGGATTTTCGTGAAAAAGCCAAAAGTCATAACTGGGACCAGTATAAAGATGCGTATGTAGCCCTTTACTGTTCTACAGATGCTATTATACCGGCCTGGGCATATATGCTTATTACCACCTACTTGTCTTCGTATGCGAAAAAGGTTATTATTGGCAACTTAAAACAACTGGAAACTTCGCTCTACCAGGAAATTATAAAAAACATGGATCTTTCCGGGCTTAAAGACCTCCCTGTTATTGTAAAAGGCTGCTCCCACAAACCTGTTCCTGAAAACGCATATATTTTCCTGATTCAAAAACTACAGCCCGTAGCTAAAAGTATTATGTATGGCGAAGCTTGTTCGGCAGTGCCGCTGTTTAAAAGAAAATAACCTCCCTTTTTCTGAATTATGAATGCCTGCTTTTGATAGTTAGATGCTTAAATTAATTTTTGAAAGCCTAAATAACAAATAATGATGAAAAAAAGTTTACTTATTATCGCTTTTGGATTGGTTACTGCCATACTATCTGCACAATCCGTTGAAGAATTAAAATCTGAAAAAGCAGCTAAGAAAGATTCAATAGCCGCTATACAAAAAAGAGTAGATGCTATACAGGCAAAAATTGATTCACTACCCGGCTGGAAAATAGGTGCCTTTGGTACCATAGGAGGGAGCTTTTCTAATTTTAATAATTGGTTTTCACAGGGAAGCCCAAATGTTTCATCAGGCAATATTGGTTTTACCGTGAATGCTTTTGCCAACCTTAATGAGGAAAAGTTTTTCTGGAGAAATGCAGTAAACGTTAATCTTACCTGGGTTAAGTTTGACGATAAAGATGATGAGACGGATGATGACAGCTTTAGGGAAGCTACTGATGTATTTAATATTTCATCCTTATACGGAAGGAAATTAAATGAAAAATTTGCCATTTCTGCCCTGGTAGAATACAGGACTACCATTTTAAATAATTTTAATGACCCTGGTTATTTAGATGCAGGTATTGGTGCTACATGGACCCCAATACCAAATTTGGTGGTGGTGGTTCATCCATTAAACTATAACTTTGTGTTTAGTAAAGAAGACAATATTTATGAATCTTCCACAGGGGCTAAAATTGTAGCGGACTATACCAGGAAAATAGGTGCCATAAACTTTAAATCCAATTTCTCTACCTTTCAAAGTTATAAAAGCTCCGATTTATCTAACTGGACCTGGATAAACTCATTTGGATATACGCTCTGGAAAAAAATAGGTGTAGGGTTTGAATTTGGATTAAGAGATAATAAACAGGAAGCGTTGGATTATGCTATAAACACCTTAGAACTGACGGATGCAGATTTTGATAATTTAGATAATGAATTACAGACCTACTGGTTACTTGGTTTAAATTATTCGTTTTAATAAATACAATAAAAAAGGCTCAAATGAGCCTTTTTTATTGTACTTCTTCATATTCCGGGTAGAGAAAATCGTTATATGGGAACCGGGTAATATGAATTTTTCTAACCTCTTCGTATACCTTCTTTTTAAATTCTTCCAGGTTTTCTTTATTAAGAGCCGATATGAAAATTGCATTGTCCCCTATTTTACTCATCCATGTTTTTTTCCATTCATTTAGAGTAAAATGTTTTGAGGTTTTTTCGGTTGCCAGGTCGTCATCTTCAATTGTTTCATGTACATAGCTGTCAATCTTATTAAAAACCATAATGATCGGTTTATCAGCACTTTTAATCTCGTCGAGCACCTGGTTTACTGACTCAATTTGTTCCTCGAAAGTGGGATGCGAAATATCTACTACATGAAGCAATAAATCTGCCTCACGTACTTCGTCTAACGTACTTTTAAATGATTCTACTAATTGAGTGGGTAGTTTTCTTATAAATCCAACGGTATCTGATAGTAAAAAAGGCAAATTACCAATCACTACTTTCCTTACTGTTGTATCTAAGGTTGCAAATAACTTATTTTCTGCAAAAACTTCACTCTTGCTAATCACATTCATTAAAGTAGATTTCCCCACATTGGTATAACCTACCAGGGCCACTCTTATCAAAGCACCTCTGTTACTACGTTGGGTGGCCATCTGTTTATCGATCTTTTGCAGCTTATCTTTTAAGAGTGCTATACGGTCCCTTACAATACGCCTATCTGTCTCTATCTCTGTTTCACCGGGGCCCCGCATACCAATACCACCACGTTGTCTTTCAAGGTGGGTCCAGAGTCCGGTTAATCTTGGCAATAAATATTGATATTGAGCCAGTTCAACCTGTGTGCGGGCATAGCTTGTTGTAGCCCGTTGTGCAAAAATATCCAGGATAAGGCTGGTACGGTCTATAACTTTGGCTTTAAGTATTTTTTCTATATTCTTTTGCTGTGCCGGCGAAAGTTCATCGTCAAATATGACAGTTGAAATTTCGTTTTCGGCCATATATGTATGCACCTCCTCCATTTTACCGGAACCGATAAATGTTTTAGGATTGGGAACATCAACTTTTTGAGTAAAACGATGTACCACTTCGCCTCCGGCAGTATATGCCAAAAATTCTAGTTCATCTAAATACTCCTTACACTTTTCTTCATCCTGCGCCTGGTTAATAATACCTATCAGTATTACCTTTTCATAATCTAATGTCTTCTTTTCTAGCATATTTCAAATTAAACTACAAAGGTACATAATAGATTCATCTTGAAAACCTTCATACATGCAAAATCTCTTCATCATTTAAAAGTTCTTCATTTCTTAAGCGAAGTAAAATCTGGGCTACTGCTACGGTATCTTTTTCACAATAGGTAACTATTTTATCAATATTATTGTCGTTATAATACACACTGCAAACCATACTTCCGTCTATATCATCTTTAGGCGATGGAATGCCGAGTATATGGGTTAAGAGTTTTAAAGATGTGTAGTGTTTATAATCACCAAACTTCCAGAGTTCCATAGTGTCGAGGTGGGTTACTTCCCATGG
Organism: uncultured Flavobacteriaceae bacterium; assembly: GCA_937901915.1. Lineage (GTDB taxonomy): Bacteria > Bacteroidota > Bacteroidia > Flavobacteriales > Flavobacteriaceae > Abyssalbus. The sequence continues at coordinate 9,278 of CALGUD010000155.1, read as the reverse complement.
TTTTTTTCCAAATAGGTTGAGTTTAAAGGGGATATCAATCCGGTTAATGATCATTCTTCTGGCTATATACGGAAAATCAAATTCTTTTCCGTTATGGGCGCAAAGTAAATGTTCCGGCCTGCTGAAATGCGATTCGAGCAGAGATTTAAAATCTCTTAAAATTTTTACTTCATCTCCGTGAAAAGTAGTCACCCTGAAATTCCTATTTTCACCTTTAAAAACAAAATATCCCACCGAGATGCAAATAATTTTACCGAATTCCGCCCAAATACCGGCTCTGTCATAAAACTCTTCGGGTGTGAAGTCTTCTTTACGCTGATACTGTGTTTTTTGTTCCCAGAGGTCTTTTGTCTCAACCTCCAGTTCAGAAAAATCTGCTTTTTCCGGAACAGTTTCTATGTCCAGGAACAGAATATTTTCCAGTAAGATCTTATTGAGCATGAGCTAACATTTTATAAGTTTCATCAATATATCCAAATAAATCCGAGCCATGTGCTTTTACACCAACTATATGGGTCCCTTCTCCCAACCTAACAATAATGAGGTCATCTTCAGGAATAACAATCACATACTGTCCCAGATGGCCACGTAAATAATAAATGTCTTTGTCCTTATGTTGGCTCAGCCACAATCCATATCCGTAGTATGGAGTTTCCTGAAACCTCGGGCGGGTAGATAATTCTACAAACTCAGGTTCTAAAAGTTTTTTGCCATTCCAGTATCCTTTGCATTTGTACAATCTGCCAAAACGGGCAAAATCCCGTGCATTACTGGCAATACAGCAATAGGCTTTTTCCAGGCCACCTTCTTCACTATCTAGTTGCCATAAGGCCGGGTTTTCACAACCTAAAGGTTTCCAGAATTTTTCAGAAAGATTTTCGGATAATGTTTTCCCGGTTGCCTTTTCTATAACCATCCCCAGTAATTGAGTATTCCCGCTCAGGTATTCAAGAGATGTGCCCGGTTCGTTAACTACTTTTAAGTTTAACATCATAGTTCTTAAATCATCATCAAAATAGGCCCTGGTTGTAATAGAAAAAGGGGAATAATAATTTTCGTCCCAGTTTAAACCGCTGGACATAGATGAAAGGTCCCCAACGGTTAGTTTAGAACCCAGTTTATCGGAAAATTCAGGGAAAAAATCGGCTACAGGCTGGTTTAAACTTTTAATATCACCATCCATTATGGCACGCCCCAGTAAAGAGGAAACCATAGTTTTTGCCATGGAAAAGGAGTTGGATTTAGAATCTTTATTAAATCCGTCATAATATTTTTCATGCCAGATACTGTCATTTTTAATTATGAGAAATGCAACGGTATTGTATTTGTCATGAAGATTATTAAGCTCTTCAGTAGGTTCAATTTTATTGTAGGCTTTATGTTCCGGCCATTTATCTATGGAATTTCCTTTTTCTATAATCCTGTTGTCAAATTCTTTATAATCATCAAGAAATGCTGTAATATGGCCTTGCAGATATACTGTTCTCACGGCTTTTATCAAATAATCATAATCAAAAATGTACAGGAAGGCTATGAGTAAGGTAAAAACAATAAGAAACCATTTAATAAATTTCTTGAGGAACTTCATAGTGTGTGTACTTATTAAACTAACAGATTATAAAAAACAGCTTTTATGAATTTTACTAATATAAGAAATTTCTGATTTAAAAAAGAGATTGTTGTGCAGGAGGATTTTCATGGTCCAGTAACCATTTTTTACGCCACAAGCCTCCGGCATAGCCAGTAAGTGATCCATTACTTCCTATAACGCGGTGGCAGGGAACAATAATCCACAAAGGGTTTTTACCGTTTGCTGAGGCTACTGCCCGGATGGCTTTTTCATCTCCCAATTTCCTGGAAAGTTCGAGATATGAAGTGGTTTTTCCAAAAGGGATCTCAACGAGTAAATCCCATACTTTTTTCTGAAAATCCGTACCCTCGGCATTTAATGTTAAGCTGAATTTTTGTCTTTTGCCACTAAAATATTCCTGCAACTGATAAACACAATCCTGTAAAACTTCGGGTATTATATCGGATTCTTTTTCGTCAGAATCCAGTACGGAAACCGATGAAATTCCGTTTTCATCACCTGTAATTCTGGCAATTCCAAGAGGAGTTTTTATATAGGCCTCTTCAATCACTCTTCTTTTTCATTTTCTTCTGGTTTGTTCTTTTTTTCGAACTCCTTGTCGAGTATTCCAAAGCTTTTTGCTCTTGCTTCCCAGCTTTTACGTGCCAATTGCTGAAGATCCGGAACACTATCACTTTCATCCATTATTTCTAATCCGAGCAGTGTTTCTATTACATCTTCTGATGTTACTAAACCGCTTACTGTGCCATATTCGTCTACAACAAGGGCAATGTGTTCTCTTTGTGCTATGAATTTTTCAAAAAGTTTAGGTATGGGAAGGTCTCTTTTTGTAACAAGAATGTCTCTTTTAATTTCAGAGAGCATTTTATTGCCATTTCCCTCTATAATTTCTTCTAAAATTTGATCTTTTAATACAAAACCTGTAATATTATCGGGTTTATCTTTGTAAACCGGGATCCTGGAGAACGGGCGTCTTGCATTTTTTTTTACAAATGATTCTATGGTACTATCTTCTGATGCAGTATGCATTACTGATCTAGGGGTCATAATATCACGGGCCAGTACTTCGTTAAATCTCAACAAATTTCTTATAACCAATGACTCAGATTCAAGAAAAACACCTTCTTTGAGGCCAATTTCTGCCATGGCACTAAAATCTTCCCTGCTAAAAACAGAGCCATGAGCATTTTTTCCTATAATTTTCGTAGTAAACCTTAAAACCCATAAAATCCCTGTCCATTTTAAAGGAAAAATAAGAATTTTAAGGCCCTTCGCTGTAAAATTTGCAAGATTTTTCCAATAAGTGGCCCCTATGGTTTTTGGAATAATTTCTGATGTAATTAGAATGAGAAGCGTCATGACTGTAGAAACAATCCCTACCATGTTCATGCCCAAAATTTCAACTTTATAAGGCAACTTTTCAGCTTCCACCCCTACTAAGATAGCACCTACGGTATGAGCTACAGTATTAAAGGTTAGTATAGCAATTAGAGGTTGATCCACATCATTTTTTAATGTTTCCAAAGTAGATGCATATTTTTTTCCTTCCTGTTTTTTTAAATTAATAAAGGTAGGTGGTATACTCAGGAAAACCGCTTCTAATATGGAACATAAAAAAGAGAAAAATATAGAAATTACTGCATAAATTATTAGCAATGTCATAAAGAAATAAATTTACATTAAAATTAAGGAAATTATTTAAGAATATCTTTCTTAAATTTTTGAAGCAGTTCCCTTGAAAAGTTATTAATGAGTTCCTTTTCTCCGTTATTTCCAGCACTTGCTTCGGAGACTTTTTCCAGCGCATAAATTATAAAGCTGTATTCTTCATCCGGGCCATTATCTTTATATACTTCCAATACTTTTTTATAAAGATCTTCAACTGAACCGCCACGATCTTTTTCATAGTCAAAAGACCACTTTATTTCTTTTCCCATTGGGTGTTCTTCCAGTATCTCTTCAAGTACTTTTGCTTCTTCTTTTTTAATAAGGCCATCCTTCATGGCTACCACATATAGTAGTTCTCCGAATGCCTGATAAAATCTCTCCCTGCTTACCATATTATGGTTTTATTTTTTATCTTCTGTTATGTTTCACATCAGAACCTATCTTAGAAGAGGTGCTTAGACGATGTTATGTATTAATTACAAAAGTTTAACAATGTCCTTAGCAAAATAGCTGGCAATGATATCTGCCCCAGCTCTTTTAATGGCGATGGTTTGTTCTAAAATCACCGCATCATGGTTCAACCAGCCTTTTTCGGCAGCAGCTTTGATCATTGCATATTCTCCACTTACCTGGTAAACGGCAACGGGCACATTAACAACATTTTTAATATCCCGCACAATATCCAGATAACATAAACCGGGCTTTACCATTACAATGTCTGCCCCTTCATCAATATCCATTTGGGTTTCTTTAATGGCTTCATGCCTGTTGGCAAAATCCATTTGATATGTTTTTTTATCCCCAAAACCAGGTGCGGAATCTAAGGCATCGCGAAAAGGGCCATAAAACGCCGAAGCATATTTGGCGCTGTAACTCATAATTCCGGTGTTTATAAATCCATCATTATCTAAAGCCTGACGGATTGTTAAAATTCTTCCGTCCATCATATCACTGGGTGCTACAAAATCCGCACCGGCCAGTGCATGTGACAGACTCATTCTTGCCAATACAGCCGATGTTTCATCATTCAATATTTTCCCGTTTTCCACAATTCCATCATGTCCGTAAGAGGAATAGGGATCCAAAGCCACATCGGTCATGACCAGCATATCAGGAACTGCATTTTTCACAGTTTTTACAGCGCGTTGCATGAGGCCATCAGGGTTAACAGCTTCTGTGCCTTTGTTATCTTTTAAGTTATCCGGAACCTTCACAAACAACAAAACTCCTTTTAACCCTAATTTCCAAAGTTCTTTTACTTCTTTTTCAAGGTTATCGAGACTATAACGGAAATAATTGGGCATAGAAGCTATTTCTTCTTTTATATTTTTACCTTCAACTACAAAAAGTGGCACCAGAAAGTCATTGGGAGTTATATACGTTTCTCTAACCAAAGAGCGGATTGATTCGTTGGCCCGGAGTCTTCTGTTTCGTCTTAATGGGAACATGTTTTGGTTTTTGTATAACAAATTTAGTTTATTTAAATACAATTCGGTAGTTGATTTCTTTCTGATTGAAAACAAACCAGAAATTTCATTAAGATATCCTTGAAATAATCTATATCTGATGAGGATGAAAAATAACAAAGCTGCCGTTCCTATGAACGGCAGCTTTGTTATCCTGAACAATTTAAAAAGGATTTATCCTGTGGTAGGCCTGGTGGGCACAGTATCTAAATAGTACATAACACCATCGCCTCCTATAACTTTTAGAGCCTCTGTGTTAGATAATTCAATAATTGAAGTTGTTTTAAACGATAACGGATTACTTTTCTGGGTTTTCATAATTTAAAGTTTTTGTGAGTAAATATTTCATAAATATACTTTAATCAATGACCTGCTACAAGCGTAATATCCCCCTTTTTTATAAAAAACCACAACAAAATTTTATATTAATCATTTGATTGTAAGTAAGTTAATTTTGTTTGGTTATAAATTAAAAATTAGTATTTTAGAGATATACATTTTTATGAATTCAGTTATTCTTACATTTACCAGACCTGTTTTTACACTTCTTTTGATATTTTCATTAAATAATCTGGCTTCACAGGACAATATTTCCATAAACATCAAGGATTCAATTCAAAAATATATGTATAACGATCCTGTTAAGGCTAAAAGATATGCTTACCAATTTTTAAAAAAGAATGAAGCCGATAAAGATTGGATCAATACTATTAACGCCTTTAACTACCTGGGTGCCATTAATAGCACCCTATCATATGCCGATAGCGCTTATTATTTTTATAATAAGGCAATTATAAAAGCCTTTAGTATTAATAATGAGCAACTGGTTTTAAGTTCTAAAATGGGCAAAGCCGGTTTTTTATATCAAAATTATGATTTCAATAATTCACTTGCTTTATATGACGAAGCTTTAACTCTTGCAAATAAGTTGGGAGATAAGAAGAACAAGATCAATATAAATATAAATATTGCACGGCTCAAATATGAAATTGGCGAATATGAAAAAGCTATAGAGGTATTTAGAAAAAATTATAAAGAAGATATTTCGAGTTCCGGAAAAGCCATTCTGGATCTTTACCTGGCAAAAACATATTTAAAAATGAAGAAGCCTGACTCTTCATTAAGCTACATAAAAGAAGGGTTATCATACTGTAAAACTTATAAAGACAAAGAATTAGAAATTTATTTTCTTAAAGAATTTGGAACTTATTTAATTTCAAAACAGGAATATAATGAGGCCGAATCTGTACTGCATCAGGCTTTGGAAAAGGCAGAAGAGATTGAAAGCCAAGGTAAAAAAGCCCTGGTTATGTTAACTTTTGCCAAACTCCATACGGAAAAAGGAGAAATTGAAACGTCTATACAGGTATTAAAATCCATTCTTAAAACTTCAGATAAAGCGAAGTTCGCTCCGGAAGAATTAAGTGACTATTATAAATTACTTGCTGAGAATTACAAAGAAGTTGACAGCTTGGCCCAAGCTACTTTTTATTATCAAAAGTACTTCGATGAAGAGAATAAAAAAGCCAGCAAAAAGTTTAATACTATTCAGGATCTTCATGAATTGGACCTAAAAAAAGTAAATAAAGAAAAGGACTCGTACTTACAACAAAAAGCATATTTATCTGCCTTGGTTTTAGTTCTTTTAGGATTATTGACCCTTATCTTTTTTATAAGCAAAAGAAGGGAAAAAATAAATGAAGAGCGATTTATCTCTTTAATGCAAAAGATAGAACGGTATGAAAATCAGAAAATTGAAAATAAAAAAGGAGCCAAAGAGAGCTATGCCGCTCAAAAAGAAATAAATGAAGATGAAAGTTTAATAGATAATAAAAACTTAACCAAAGTTGTCGAAAAACCAGAAGACTTTAATGATGAAGAGGATGAGATAAACACCGAGCCTGGTGATAATCAATTTGTTATTAAAGATGAAAAAGTAATGGAGATTCTTGAGAATCTTGAAAAACTGGAAAAGAAAGAGTATTACCTCAGGCAAGACTTTACTTTGCACAATGCCGCAAAAAAACTTAAAACTAATACTGCTTACCTCTCTAAAATAGTTAATAATGAACTTGGGAAAAATTTTAGCACGTATTTAAACGAATTAAGAATTAATTATGTGATATTGGAATTAAAAAATAATTCCAGGTTACGTGCTTATGCCGTGAATTCTATAGCCGAAGAAATTGGCTATAAAAGTGCCGATTCATTTACTAAATATTTTAAAGCAGCTACAGGATTAACCCCTTCTGTTTATATTAAAAAAATTAATGATATGAAGAATAAAAATTTACACTCGTACGACTCACAATAATCTGTTTATCAGATATATATGTACATATTTAGTGCCTGTTTTTTTATAAAAACAGGCACTCTTTATTTTGATTAAACTTTTTTTCTCTATTACTTTGGCTTGTTGATGGGAATTAAATCTAATAAGAATTTAATTATTAAGAAGATTCTATAAGCATTGACAATATGGGTTTTTAGGTAGTGAAAGTTTATAACAAGTAGCTACCATAAAAACAAAAAAATAAAACAGAGCGTGGAAGGCCCTGTTTTATTAAAATATTTACAAAACGTATCCTAACAAATTAATTGTTTGGAAGTACTTCTACAAATTTAATGTTTTTTTTGAAAAGTCAAAATTTCTTAAAAATCATTTCAGAAATACTTCACTGCACACTTAATTTTTAGTTAGGAAACCAAAAACAGACGGGGATTATTGGCTTATGCTTAAGTCATTCATTCAATTTAATTTGAATGCACACTGTGCAATAAAATTAGGTGAAACTAAACTAACTAATTATGAAATCTACATTTAAACAATTAAAAGCCTTATGTAATGAGTCAGAAGTACATCTGAGCATGATACATGAGGAATTAAGAGATGAATTTGAAGATCTGATATTTGAAGATGATGTGTTTGTTATGAATAGCCGGAATCTTGACAATTCTTATCGGTAAATGAATTACAAAGCCGGAGCAAATAATTAAATCTGTTCGTAATGGAAAAAAAGAACCATAAAAAACCTGTTCTCAACAAGAATCTTATTGTTGAAATAGATGAAAAAGTTATTTCTGAAGAGGATAAAAAAAATATTTTTCTACAGACATGGGAAAAATTCGTAGCACTATTAAAAAATAAACATAAAGCAAACTAATATGAAAAATCAAAATGTAAAAAATAAGCTAAAATTTAATAAAAGCTCTTTAACTGAGCTAAACCATTCTCAAATGAATTTTGTAAATGGCGGAACAGCAGTACATGGTGGTGACACTAATGGCGGAAGTTGTATCCCTCAACCTATTAAAATATCTATAAATTAAAAATTATGAAAACACAAAATGTAAACAACAGGTTAAGATTTGAAAAAAGCTCTTTAGCAGAGCTTAATGGTCTTCAAATGAATTCTATAAATGGTGGCTCTACAATTGTTGGCGGGGAAACCTGTTCCGGCTGCATATGCATTACTGTTACTCAACAACTGATGGCAAATTAAGAATAGATGGAGGAACCTGAAAAGCCTTAATAGAGTAGGGATCATTATTTAATTATAACATTATGAAAACACAAAACGTGAACAGCAAACTAAAGTTTGACAAAAACTCTTTGGTTGAACTCAATGACAACCAATTACAGGAGGTAAACGGTGGAACCCTGACTGTAACCTTGATTATCACTATTAGTATACTTATGACTAAATAAACTATTATTATGAAAACACAAAATGTACACTACAAATTAAAATTTGAAAAAAACTCATTGGTAGAACTTAACGAAAACCAATTATACAATGTACAGGGTGGTGCATCAACTACATTGATAGGAACTACTTCTCTGGTCATAATAAGCATCGCAACACAGTACTAATAACTTTTGGCGGAACCCGAAAAGCCTAAATAGAGTAGGGATCATTATTTAATTACAAATATTATGAAAACACAAAACGTAAACAGCAAATTAAAATTTGACAAAAATTCTTTGGTGGAACTTAACGACAACCAATTAAACGATGTAAATGGGGGGTCTTCTCCTTTTTGTATAGGAATTATTGTAAGCTTACTTGTTACACGTAAGTAATAAAGTTTAAAGGGTTAGTGGTTTATAACTGGCCCTTTTTAAAATTACCAGGGCGTAACCCGAAAAGCCATTAGAGTAGGGATCTTATTTAATTACAACACAATGAAAACACAAAACGTAAACAACAAGTTAAAATTTGATAAAAATACTTTGGTAGAACTTGATGATAATCAATTAAATGAAGTTAATGGAGGTACTATTGTAACTACACCCAGTATAATTATTACCATTATCACTATTCTTGCCAAATAATGAAGCACTATCTCACTCTTCATAAAGGGGGATTAAAAAAACAATAAAAATCTCAGAATAGGGTTTTTTAATCATTAGTTAAGGGAACTGACTTATTTATAGTCTATTCCCTTCATTTCGTCAGTTCTGCTAATGGATTAGAGTTGATTGATGTAAGGGTGTCCAATTTCTACAAAAAGAGTTTAAATCAAAAATGTTCATATCTCTTAAAATAAAA
>CALGUD010000154.1 GCA_937901915.1 uncultured Flavobacteriaceae bacterium | reverse complement strand
TAATGATATTGGTGTAGTTCTTGCCATTAATAAATCATCACTCTGATTTTCATAATATTCTAATGAGGCTGTGAATTTATCGTTTAAAATACCAAAGTCAAGTCCAACATTTATCATTGTTGTTTCTTCCCATTTCAAATCTGGATTTGGAAGACCATTGGCAGTTGTTCCTATAGCTTCATTTCCTCCGATAGGGTAAATAAAATCATTAGTCAGAGTTGAACTATATTGATAGAGTGCAATATTGTCATTACCTACAACACCCCAACTTCCTCTAAGTTTTAAGTTACTGATGCTTGAATCAGCCAGGAAATTTTCTTTTGCAACATTCCATCCTGCAGCAACTGAAGGGAACCAACCCCAACGATTATTAGCACCAAATCTGGAAGAAGCATCCCTTCTTAAAGATAATGCCAAAATATATCGGGAATCATAATTATAGTTAATCCTTCCTAAATAACCAAGCCTGTTTGTTTCATTTCCACCGCTTGATAATGCTGCATTCTGGAGAGAAAGCTGATCAAGTTCATCAGTGATCAAATTTCTACTTGAAGCATTGATATTAGTAAATTTATTTTCAAACTTCTCAGCTAACAATAAGAAGTCAAAATTATGATAATCACCAAATGTTTTTTGATAATTTAAACTATTGGTAAACATCAATGTTTGACCAACACCCGTATTTTTAGTAATTGCTGCAAATTCTTGCTTATGTGTTCCATCATTAAAAGATGGTATAAATCTATTATTATTAAAAGTGAAATAATCCAGACCTACTTGAGATTTGAATTTTAAACCATCAATGATTTCGAATTGTCCATAAACACTACCGATAATTGAAACTGTTTTATTGGACCTGTGGCCTAATTCTAAAATCCTTACCGGATTTTCAGCATCCTGGCTATCTAAAGCACTGGTTGGCCCTTGAAAACCGCCCAGGTTATCTGGATTATACACAGGTAAATATGGGGCTGATTTAATAGCATGTTCAAGAACTGAACGGCCACCATTTGCTATTTCAGGAGTTTGATTATTGAAGGCTATGGACATCGTTTCTCCAAATTCAAATTTTCCGGATCTAAATTGGCTGTTTGCTCTAAAAGAATACCTTTTAAAGTCAGTCGTTATTACTGCTCCTTCCTGATCCAATACACCGGCAGCAAAACGATAATTAGCATTTTCATTACCGCCTGCCAAACTTAAATCATAATTTTGTATAAGGCCAGGCTGGAAAATTTCATCCTGCCAATTCGTATCAATACCTGAATTTACATACCGTGTAGAAGAAAGGTCAACGCCAAAGGCATCATTGGCAAACTGTACATATTGCTCAGTGTTTAACACATCATATCTTTGCGTAATTTGCTGATATCCTGTATAAGCATTCAAAGAGATTTGCGGTTTTCCCGTTTTCCCTTTTTTAGTTGTTACCATCACAACACCGTTAGATCCTCGTGATCCGTAAATAGCCGTAGTTGAAGCATCCTTTAAAATGTTCACTGATTCAATGTCATTTGGACTGATACCGGATAAATTTTCGGTAATAACACCATCAATTACATATATAGGATTGTTATTTCCTACTGTACCTAAACCTCTGATCCTTACAACCGGATTTGTACCGGGAGAACCGCTATTTACAACAGTTACCCCAGGGGCTCTACCTTGTAAAGCTTGTTCTGCATTCGTAACTGGCAATGCTGACATTTCCTCAGAACCAATTGAAGAAATAGCACCGGTTACTGCTGCCCTTGTTTGCGTACCATAACCTACAACTACTACTTCATCTAAACTTTGGAGGTCTTCCTGTAATGTAACATTAATTACTGATTGTCCACTTACATTAACCTCTTGGTTTAGGTATCCTATATAGGAAAACACTAACACATCACCATCATTTACATTTTGAATGGTGTAATTACCGTCAAAATCGGTTGTAGTTCCGTTATTTGTACCTTTTACTAAAACATTAGCACCCGGAAGCGGACCTGTAGCATCCGAAACTGTTCCTGAAACACTTTGAGCTTGCGTAAAACTGCAAGTCAATAAAATCCCAAGAAACAGTAAACTCTTTAATAGACTGTTTTTCATATTGAATATTTATTAGTTAGTTTTTAATGACTAAAACCATAACGATAGCTTAGTCGGGGTTAAATATATAGAAATATTTGGAGTGAAACCAAATTTAACTTTAATTTTTTAGATTAAATTTTGATAAAATAATATTATAAAGTCATTAAATTTTTTTTTAATTCTTTATAAGTGTGTCATTTAATGCTTTTTACAAATTGTAAATAATCGTCATTTTTAGCTATTACAACGGTTTTATTATTATTGATGTTTATCAATTTCATGTCTTTTACATCGCCTGGAATAAACAACCCGCTTTCAGGAGCAGTCATAGCTTTAAATCCTCCTTTACCGTCACCTTTTAAGAAAACCCCTATTCCTGAATCATTTCTGGGTGTTTCTACTTCGGACCAATACAGGTTTCCTGCAATAACAGCATCTAAATTACCGTCACCATCAAAATCGTCAATAATTATTTGGTTAATACAGGAAAGCTGGGCTTCCATAGGTAAACTATGGGCAATAAATTTCCCGTCTTTATTTTCAAGATAAATACTTTCAAAAGACTTAACCTGGTAGTGTAAAGCATTTTCAAGGTCCTTTTCGGGATAAACATCTTCAAGGGTTGCCACTGAAAACGATTCATAATCGGGAAACTTAGTTTTAATAGCGGGTATTTGTTGGGAAGAACATTGCCTTCCTCTTACCGGATATTGTTCGCCCTCATTATAATAACTAAGAACAATATCCTTAGTATCATTTTTATCAAAATCATTCAGATAAATATCGAAGGTTTCCTTTTCATTTGCTTTATACTTATAATTTAACCCTAAATTACCTACAATATAATCTGTGTCCCCATCACCATCAAAGTCGGCACCTTTAATACTCCACCACCAACCCCTGGTTTCATCTGTTAAACCAACCTTCTTGGTTACTTCTTTAAATTTATTTTTTTGATTTTTAAATACGCGTATAGGCATCCATTCTCCCACGATAATAATATCCATCCAGCCATCATTGTCAAAATCTGTTATTTCTGCACTGGTTGCCAGTCCAAGACTATTTAATGCCGGGGCTACTTCATCAGTGACATTAATAAATTTAGGAGTCCCCTTTTCTGATGCATTTTTAAGTATATAACTATTGGCGGGTGAAGGATAACTATGTGGCACTAACCTTCCCAGTACAAGGAGGTCCTCTTTCCCATCTTTATCATAATCAAATTTATATACTCTGGATCCGCTTGTGATCATTTTGGGTAACGCTTTTTCGTCTTTTATAAAACCACCTTTTCCGTCGTTAATATATAACCTGTCCTGGAGCATTTCTGAGTCCGGACCAAACTCATTTCCGCCGCTAACTACATAGAGGTCATTGTGACCATCTCCATCTGCATCGAATATTAACGCGCCTAAATCTTCAAATTTAGCATCTTCAACTAAAGATGCAATATTATGTTTAACAAAACCTCCGTTCTCATTTTGGTAGAATACCCCTGCTTCAAAGCCACGGGCCCCTCCAATAAAATAATCGTCCTTTCCATCGCCGTTCAGGTCACCAACTGCTAATCCCGGACCAAAAGTAGAAGTTCTGTGAGGTAAAAGAATTTCTTTTTCAAAGTCATCATATACATTTTCTTCATGCTTATGACGTGGAAAGTTAGCAGTGTCTCTCACTGTTGTAAATAAGAGATTTTTATCAGTATCCGGAGAAGTGTTAATTTCTTTAGAGTCAGATTGTTTCATTGTTAAGGTCTGATTAGCTTTTACATTCTCTATTTTTTCTATTTTTCCATCAGGCCAAACAATTTTTAATTCCTCAATAGTATCGATCTGTGATAATCCAAAATGCATTTCAGGTGCTACTGAGGACTGGAACCCTCTTGTTAAAGTAAGTTCCTGCATTTGCTCATTGTTACTTGTTTTTACGTATGCTCTTACTCCGAGACCAAATTTGTTTTTATCCTCTCCTTCAAATTTTAATGTTAAATAGTTGTTTCTGTCGGAGCTATTATTTTTAAAAAAAGCGGCTTTATCATCAATATTGTTTATAACTATCTCAAGATCACCATCATTGTCTAAATCGGCGTATATAACACCATTTGAAAAGCCTTCAAATTTTATCCCCCATTCTTCATTTGCCAGTTCAAATAGATTCTCACCGTTATTTTTAAACATGAAATTATCAATTTTTTCGGATGGGATTTTTAAAGCCATGTCCAGAAGACTATCTTTTAATTTTACATTTTTTATTGCATTAAAATAATCATTGTTATTTATTTCTCTTCTGGTACCATTTGAAATAAATAAATCCTTAAGACCATCGTTGTTAAAATCAGCGAACAAAGGGCCCCAACTCCAATCTGTAGAGGAAGTTCCTGAAATTCTGGAGAGGTCAGTAAAGTATGGATTTCCATTTTCGAAAATACCGGAATTTGATTGAAGGCAATTTTGCATGTATTGATAATGAAAACCCGAATTGACGGTAGCCCAGAACAGACCCGGATTCATACTGGCCATGTTGGCCTTTTTACGTCTGTTTTTTTCAGGATCCATGTCTACCTGGTAAATATCCAGGTTTCCGTCATTATTATAGTCTGCTATGTCAACTCCCATACCATAAAAGGCAGTATGCGCAGTAGATTCTTTTATTACTTCCCGAAATGTACCGTCCTGATTATTCATGTACAAGTAATCGGGAGACATAAAATCATTAGAAATATAAATATCAGGCCAGGAATCATTATTTAGATCCCCTACCGTTGCACTTAAAGAGAGTCCGAAGGATCTCACACCCGCTTCATCCGTAACGTTTGTAAAAACATCCCCGTCATTTCTATACAAATGATCCGATTCGATGTCCGGCGTATTGTTCATTTTGTATGTATATAAATGGGAAGGAGCATTAAATATTGTAGGGGGGTAGTTAGCTACATACAAATCCAGGTCACCATCTTTATCGTAATCAAAAAATGTGGCCTGTACACTATTACCCGCATCATCCAGCCCATATTCATTTGCTTTTTCGGTAAATGTTCCGTCACCATTATTTATGAATAACTGGTTTTGTTTTGGTTCAAATTTACCTCCCACTGAACAATAAATATCTAAGAAACCATCTCCGTTTACATCGGCCATAGCAACACCGGTATACCATCTTGTGTCGCCACCAACACCTGCTTGTTCGGTAACATCTTCAAATTGAAGGTTGCCTTTATTTATATATAATTTATTAGAGACCTGATTTCCGGTAAAATAGAGGTCTATTAAGCCGTCGTTGTTGATGTCGCCGGCCGCAATACCCCCGCCCATGTAAAGGTAAGGGTATGTAAAATAATTTAACGAATCATTTTCTGTGAGTGTGTTTGCGAAATCAATACCATTATCGGAGGAAGAAATTGCTTCAAAAACTTTGAACTTTTCGTTGACGTCGGATTCTACATCTTCATTTTTTTTACAACCATTCAATCCAATAATTAAAACCGGAAGCAATAAATAAATATTTTTCAATTTCATAGTAATATTAAAAATAAAATTTCAGACAGAGGCCCGAAAGATAGTCAAATAGATTGACAGAAAAAAACAGGGTTTAAAAAAACCCTGCTTCTTTTCATAATTATTGGTTAGTAATAATTATAATATTTATAATTGTACAGTGGATAGTAATAACATTTTCGTAAACATCCACCCTCATTTAAGCTTTGAATTTTTTCAAAAAACAAATCTATACAAAGATGTTAATAAAAAGCCAATTTTACGAAAAAATCTACGAAAACGTTTGCGTAAATATGTTGTTAATTAAATTCTATATATTTATTTTTGCTGAATTAATCGCTTGAATATTTATTTAATACGGTTTATAATTTATAATTAATGGCTAAAATAACACTTAAAGATATTTCGAGAGAATTAAATGTGTCCATTTCAACTGTTTCCAAAGCTTTAAGAGACAGCCCCGAAATAAGTGCAAAAACCAAGGCTTATATTCAAGACTATGCAAAGAAGTATAATTATAAGCCCAATAACATAGCATTAAGCCTTAAAAATCGACGAACCAGAAATATAGGTGTAATTGTTCCTGAAATAGTACACCATTTTTTTTCTTCTGTTATAAATGGTGTTGAACGTACTGCTGTTGAATATGGTTATAATGTAATTGTATGTCTTTCGGGGGAGTCTTTTGAAAAGGAAGTTAAAAACATTCAACTACTCGCTAATGGTAGTATTGATGGTTTTATTATCTCCCTTGCTAAAGAAACCCAAATGAAAGAAGATTTCAGTCATTTGAATGAGGTAATTAACCAGGGGATGCCCGTAGTGCTGGTTGATAGGGTTACTGACCTTGTAGAATGTGATAAAGTGATTGTTGATGATTTAGAAGGCGCTTACAAAGCAGTTAATTATCTGATAAAAAAAGGAGCCAAAAAAATTGCGCTTATAACCATGCCTGATTATATGAACGTGGGTCGATTACGTACTCAAGGCTATTTAAATGCATTAAAGGATGCCGGAATTGAAATTGATCCTAATCTCATATTAAAGATAGAAGACTTAAATGGAGGTTATGATAAGATTAAAAATCTTATTTATAGTAATGATATTGACGCTATTTTAGCTGCAACTGAATTTTTTGCAGTTACTGCTATGAAAATTGCTCAAAGTAAAGGGGTTAAAATTCCTGATGATTTATCTGTTATAGGATTTACTGATGGAATTATATCTCAATGTGCAAGTCCGTCTTTAACTACTTTAAATCAACATAGTGAAGAGATTGGCAGCAAAGCTACAAGAATGCTGATTAATAAACTTGATAATACTGGCGAGGAGGTTGAATATATAACCCATATAATCGAAACTACTTTAGTGCATCGCGAGTCCACAAAGTGACCTTAAACAATTATAACTGCAATGCGTTTGATTATATATAAAAGGAAAATCGTCTAAAAAATTTTAGACGATTTTCAAAAATAAAACCAACTAACTTTGAATAAAGTCTTTTTAAAATTATTCAGCTACAGACCAGATAGCATAACCATACCCCGGAGCTCTTAATGCTACATTTCCATTTTCATCGGTGTGAGGGGTTTCTTTTACATTTCCTGAATAATCATATAATTTTTTATTGTTCCAGTTTGTAGAAACCGTAACAGGGGTATTTGAATTACTTAAATTGATATACAGCACAAGTCCCGGGTTAGAACCATCACCATTTCTTCTCATAATGTACTGTTTTTCATTTAATTCCAATACTTCAATGGTGCCGGATGCAATACTATTATGGATTTTTATAAGTCTTTTCATCTCCTCTTTTTTATCACCTTCATAGTCGTTATAAAAGATCGTTGGATAACCATCGTGAGTCAGTATATAAGCGTAAGCCTTCATTTTGTTAACTCCACTTATAAAATTATCAGTATTACTGTCTTTTTCAGTATCGTGGTTTGAAACAAAGGTTACTGCTTTTTCCGGATTAATTTTCCTAAGCATATCGTGGTCTAAATATGTTAAATCACTATGCCTGTCCAGAGCTTCATCAAGTTTATAAAAGCAAGCAAAATCAAATGCTGCTGAACCGGATTCATCTACCCAGTCAGATAGCGTTTGGGCATTTCCATCCCAATATTCACCCACAGAGAATCCACCAACTTCGTTGTTCCATGCTTCCACTACCCATGGGCCAAAACTTTTCACATAGTCAAACCTCCAGCCGTCAAACCCAATAGTGTTTTTATAGAATTTAGCTACGGAATTATCACCTGCCCAAAACCAGTCCTGGACACGTTGCTGATGATGACAAACATCTTGTTCTTCGTAAAAGATTGCCTCTTCATCATTATTGTGATAACTGTTTGGGTGAAAATCTTCATAAGTCCTGTTAAATAACCCTGATGCGTTTCCATTTGCCTCATTAAAAAGCGTAAATGTTTCTTTATCCCTGTATGGGTTATATTCAGGTCCGCCACCAGAGTTGTGTCCAAGAACTATGTCTGCTACTACTTCTATATTATTAGCGTGAGCCTTTTCAATTAAACTTTCCAGCTCTGCTCTTGATCCAAAACGTGTTTCCGTAGTACCGTGCTGCTCGTATTCTCCCAGGTCAAAGTAGTCGGACGGGTCGTAGCCCATTGAATATCCTCCCGATTGCCCTTTGGCAGGGGATGGTAGCCAAATCCTGTTAATGCCGCTTTGAGACCAGTCTTCAATTTTACTGTTTACAACATCATACCATCCGCCTGAAGGTTCAACATCCCAGTAAAAAGCCTGCATCATAACACCATTACCATTATTGAATTGGGCTAAATCTAGACCTGTTTCTACAGGTGCACTTTCACTCCCGGTTTCGGATTTTGGTGGTAAGTCATCTTCGTTAAAGCAACCTGATGCTACTATGGCAAATATGCATAAAAGCAATATTTTTTTAAATGATTTTAAGTATGTCATTATCTATATGTTGTTTAAAGTCTGCGATTATACAACCGCAGACTCTTTTTTTAATTTTGAGTTACTGAATAAGTATATGCTCTTGGTGTACTCAGGTCTAAAATAACTGTGTAATTGCCTGCTGCCCCTATAGCAATGTTTGCTGTACCTTCTTCAAGGGAGCCATCTGCACCATCGTCACCATAATTTAAATCCCATGCATCATTTGCCCTGAATTTAATTTCACCGGCAACTAAATCTAGGGTAATAGACCATACTTTTGCATCGGCATCATAAATCATGTCCTGATCATCATCCCAGCTTCCAGTTGCATCACCAATAAGCCCCCAGGAAGTGGGTGTTAGAGTATACGTTAATGCATCTGTATCGACATTTATTTTATAATATCCGGCTGTTGTAGATAGGTTGCCAGAATCATTTCCGGGGAATTCCAAGCCGTCGGCACCATCACTGCCATAAATTCCATTGTCCCAGTTGGGAGAATCTGTGATTTTAAATTCACTGTCTACAGCAAAATATACATAACCTTCAAAAGCAGTACTTCCAAAATCCGGAACTGTAAGAGTAGGAGCTACATCCGGACTCCAATCACCTCCATATCCGCTTGCTGATTGGTATCCGCCGGGAAGATAAAGCAATGGTAATTCGGTTGAATAAGGTGTAACCAGGAGGGTGTAAATATCTTCTGAGTATATTGTTTCAGAACCAACAGTTGTTTTAAGCCTGACATCTATTATGCCTTCTTCGAAAGGTGGAATGCCTAAAGCTACAGCAGTAGTATTTAATGTTTCTACACTTATTGGAAGATTATTATTTGAAGTAGAACCCAGTTCCTGTGCGTTGGCAAAATCATTACCAGATAAATCTGCTTCTAAAGTATAAGTGGGTACAACATCAACACTATACGCTGCTTCTTCCCATACAAAATGTTCTGCCAGATTTCCAGCATCCTCAACAGATAAAACATATTCTCCGGTAAAAGGCCCCTGTAATACAGGAGTTTTGGTAGTTTCTAAAACTGGTCTGTCTTCAATATGGTCATCACATGACCAAAAGATTATGGCAAGTAAAAAAGTTGATAAAAATGCTATTTTTTTCATGATATTATTGTTTGAAATGTCATATTTAATGTTAGTTATAACCCGGGTTTTGAATTAAATTAGGATTTGATGCAAGATCTTCCGGCGGAATAGGATATAATTTCAGATACGAATCAATAGATGTTCCGTTTAATGAACCTCCTTTCCATGGCCAGTTATAGGTATTTCCTGAATATAAGCCAAAGCGAATAAGATCCTGTCTTCTATGTCCTTCCCAATATAGTTCTCTGGCTCTTTCATCAATAATAAAAGAAAGGGTAAGATCGCCAGAAGTTATATTTCCTGAAGTGTCTCCATAAGCTCTTTCCCTTAATTCATTCACATATGAAACTGCATCTGTAAGAGAACCGCCTGTTCCGCCTCGCACTACTGCTTCGGCATACATTAAATATGCATCGCCAAGTCGGAACATTGGAAAGTCTGTGTCTGCCTGTTCTCCTCCTGCATCAGAACCTGCTATGCCATCTGAAGTTATGTTTTTCCATTTAGTAATAGCATACCCATAAGTAAAATTATTTGGTATGGTAGTTTCCAATTCCTGACCCTGTGTCCAAAACATAGCCCTGGAATCAGTATCTCCGGTGATATCATTAAACTTATTTACAAAAGCACTGGTGGTTCTGTTACCTCCCCATCCGCCACTCATGCCAAATTCCGCACTATCCATTTCACCACCAATTTGAGCATTTACTAAATAAGTAGTACCTCCAAATGATTGTGAGTTTACACCATCTGAAATCAAAGGGAAAATAATTTCATTAGAGGTGTCATTATCGGCCAGAAAATTATTTCCGTAGTCATTGTTTAATGTATACCCTCCTTGAGTAATGACCTTGTTTATATATGTTAATGCTTCGGTATATTTTGGTTCATCCGTGTAAACTTCAGCATTGAGATATAATTTTGCCAATAACATCCACAAAGCACCTTTGTCTGCTCTACCATATACGCTGTGTGGTTCACGCATTGCATCTTCAATAGCGAGGAGTTCACCTTCAACATAATCAAAAAGCTCATTTCTGGTAACCCTGGGCGGTAAATGAAATCCCACAGGACTTTCTTCTGTAACCAAGCCTACATTTCCAAAAAGGTCAATAGCATGATAATAAGCCAAGCCTCTTAAAAAACGGGCTTCAGTTCTGTATAACCTTACTTCAGCTTTTTGATTTTCTGTTAAATTTCTGGAATTCAGAAGATCATCTGTTGATTCTCTTAAAAATTCATTGGCTAAACTCACTGAGAAAAAGATTCTGTAATAAATATAAAATGCAACACTATTACCGGCTACCCAGGTATTAAAATTAATATCATCTACCCCCGGATCTCCCCAGGCATTTATAGCTTCGTCTGTACATAATTCCTGTACCTGCCAATATTGCCTTATGTACGAAGTGAACCCTTCATCATCAGCTACAATATCAGATTGACCTGCAGGGCCTTGTTGTCCTGTTAATATAAAAGAACCATATAGTTTGGCAATCATACCTTGATATGTGCCATAAGCATCCTGGTCAAATGCTATGTTCCTGGTATTTCTATCATCATTAGGTATTTGTTCTAAATCATCTGTACAGGATGATAGTAACATAATGATTATGACCAAATAGGATGATTTGTTTAAAAGCTTTTTCATTATTATTTTTTTAAAATTCAATATTTAAACCTAAAACCAATGTTCTTGGACGAGGATAAAAATTATAATCTATACCCACTTCCGGATCTATTCCATCGTAGTTTGTTAGAATTAGAACGTTTTGTACTGACCCGTAAAGTCTAAGGTTAGTATCCTCACAAATAACATCACCTAATGAATATCCAACAGAAATATTATCCAGTTTCACAAATGAAGCGTCCTGAACATAATAATTTGATAAATAGGTGTCATCACTTTGGTTAGGAAATTCTGTTACCAAATAGTTTTCAACCCCGTTTTGCAAAGAACCATTAACTCCTAGTAAAGCATTTAGTTGACCCAGATTGGAATCTATATTGTTATAAGCATAATTGCCGATACTGGCTCTCCAGTTCATTGTAAAATCAAAGTCTTTATAAGAAAATTTAGGATTAAAACCGATAAGAATATCTGCAAAAGGCGACTTATAAATATAGCGATCATCGAGGGTAATTCTTCCATCACCATTTCTATCTACAAAAACACCATGCAAAGGGTATCCGTTTGTGTCATAAACCTGCTCATATACATAATAGCTGTATGGAATTTGACCTGCTTTTAGTGCTTGTACATTATTTCCTATTGCTCCGGTTATGCCTCCAAATGTGTCATCCACAAAATTGGGATCATCCGAATCAATTAATTTAGTTACCTCAATGTCCTGAGCCGTGAAATTAAACCCAAATTCAAGGTTTATGTCTTCTGTACTTATTACACCCAGGTTAAGGTTAACTTCGATACCTTTTGTAACCATATCGGCTATGTTGGCATCAAAAACATTGGTTGTGTTAGTACCTGCCGGAAAGAAAGTCCGATTTAAAAGGTCTTTCACCTCTCTTTGATATACATCTACTGAACCATTCATCCTGTTTCTTAGGAAAGAAAAATCCAGACCGGCATTATAAGTAGTAGTTTCTTCCCATTTAAGTGCTGGGTTGTATGGATTAGGCCGAATTGTATTAAATGAACCATCACCAAAAATATATTGAGCCTGATTGTTTGACATGGAGTACACTGGAATTGAAGGATAGAAATTATCACTTAATTCCTGATTACCGGTAACACCCCAACCTAATCTTAGTTTTAACTGGTCGAGAGCTTCTACATCTTTTAAAAAGCCCTCTTCATGAATTTTCCACGCAAAAGAAGCCGATGGAAAATTACCCCATCTGTTTTCTTTTAGCCATCGTGATGAACCATCCCTTCTGAGTGTAAGGGTGAATAAATATTTATCAAATAAATTTATATTGGCTCTTCCGAAAAAGGATTGAAGATTACTGACGTTTTTAATATATGATTGATTTTCAATCATGCCCGTATTGTTATTAAAAAATACATTTCTCGGATCATCTTTAAAGTTCTGATATGAATAACCAGCCTGTAAATCAAATTTGGTTAGAAAACTATCTTCAAAATATTTTTCATATTGAAAATAAAAATCCAATAACCTATTCTGTTTAAAAAGCTCGTAACTTGAAAACCCCGGTAAATTCCCATCTGTTGACAGTTGTGGAGAACTTACATCCTGACCTTTGCTATTGGTATATTCTAAACCTAAATTAAGATTTGCTCTTAAATCAGGTAAAAAATGAAATTTATAATCAAATTGCGCATTTCCCACGAAACGGCGTACGATGGAAGTATTCTCTCTTAATAATAAAGATGCTACAGGATTTCGTGTAGTATTGGCTAATAAACCCGTTCCACTGCTATTAAGCCATTGCCAGTAACCTCCCCACGTATCAAATTGAGGATCATCAGACCTCACGGGTTTCGTAGGATCCATTGCCACTGCAGCAGAAACCTGTCCCGTATCTGCAAAACGATTTTCTATATAGGCGCCTTTTGCATTTAAATTAACAGTTAAATGTTCATCAAAGAACGTGGGTGACAAGGATAAACTCCCGGTAAATCTTTCCAGATTGGAGGTGAGTAAAACACCTTCAATATCTGTATATCCCAAAGATGCTCTGATAGGCACTCCTAAAACATTACCTCTTGTACTTAAACTATGATTGATACCTACACCTGTCCTATAGATTTCATCTTGCCAGTTGGTATTATTATTTCCCAACAAATTAACACGAGTAGTTCCATTGTCAGCATCGTATTGTGTAATTACTTCTCTGAAGTCATCTGCAGACAAAGCATCAATAAATTCTCTAACTTCACTTATTTGTGTATTCACATCATAATTAAAATTAAACCCTTCCTGAGTACCTTTCTTTGTAGTAATAATTATTACCCCTGCTGATGCTCGTGCTCCGTAAATAGCTGTTGCTGAAGCATCTTTTAAAATAGAAATGGATTCAACATCATTTGGGTTAATTAAATTTAATGGATTTCTTGCACCGTCAATTCCGTCTCTATCCAATGGCACCCCGTCAATCACAAAAAGAGGATCGCTATTACCGCTTAAAGACGAAAGACCTCTTATGCGGATGAGGTTTCCAGAACCTGGTGCCCCATCACCGGAAGAGATTGCCACACCGGCAACTTTACCTTGAATTAATTGTGCAGGAGAAACTATAGGCCCCTGATTAAAATCTTCTGATGAAATAGATGTTACAGAACCTGTGGCGTCTGCCCTTGTTGTGGTTCCATACCCAATAACCACCACTTCATCCAGTTGCTGCCTGTCTTCTTCCAGGGCTACATCTATGTTTTCTGAGGTGACTACAATTTCGATAGTTTGAAAACCTATGTATGAAAACACTAATGTGCTTCCATTTTCAGTAGTAATTTCATAATTACCGTCAAAATCGGTTGTTGTGCCATTTGTAGTACCTTCAACAAATACATTCACCCCCGGTAAAGGGGTTCCTGTTTCTTGTTCTGTTACAATTCCACTTACCGTTGTTTGAGCATATATTCCCATAGAAATAAATAACATCAAAAACAGTGTGTATATTTGTACTGTTTTCATACAATCCTTATAAATTTGTTTGACTTTTAAATTTTACTTTTTATATTACATTTTTACTTCCCGGAATAAATGTATGTAAAGAATCTGTTAAGAAACAAGCAGTAGGTAGTATTAGTTTTTACGAAAACGGTTGAGTGTTTAAAACTTTTTTGAAATTGAGCATTTTTCAATAAAAACGTGTAAAATTATCATATTATAAATTTACACTACTTTTATTTAATAATTAGTATAAAAAATGAAAAAAAGGGTTACCCTTAAGCAAATTGCAACCGAATTGGATGTTTCAGTTTCTACGGTGTCAAAAGCGTTGCGGAACAGTAAAGAAATTGGCCAGGATACCAAAGATAAAATCCAGGCCTTTGCTAAATTCTACAATTATAAACCCAACAGCATTGCTATAAGTCTTCAAAACAGGAAAACAAAAAATATTGGGGTGATAATTCCTGAAATCGTCCATCATTTCTTTACTACAGTAGTGAGTGGAATAGAGAAAGTGGCCAATGAAGCAGGATATAATGTGATCGTATGTTTGTCTGACGAATCTTTTGATAAGGAAGTGATCAATATGGAAACCCTAGCAAACAGTAGTATTGACGGGTTTATTATTTCATTGTCTAAAGACACACAAAAAAGAAAAGACTTTCATCACCTGCGTGAAGCTATTAATCAAGGTATGCCCCTGGTGATGTTTGACCGGGTGTCTGATGAAATATATTGTGATAAAGTTATTGTTGATGACGCCCAGGGAGCATACAAAGCGGTTAAATACTTGCTGGATACCGGTTGCAAAAGAATAGCCTTAATAAGTACTACAGATTATTTGAGTGTAGGTAAACTAAGAACAATGGGCTATAAGAATGCATTAGCAGATTTTGGTATACCTTTCGAGGAAAACCTCATTGTAAAAATTGATGATATTAATTTTTGTCAGGAGCCCATAGCAGAGTTGTTTGAAAGGGAAAAATTTGACGGTGTTTTGTCCGTTAATGAAATATTTGCAGTAAGTGCTATGCGTGAAGCCATTCAGAGGGGCTTTAAAATCCCGGAGGATATTTCATTTATTGGGTTCACAGACGGAATGCTTTCCAAACATTTTTATCCCCGACTCACAACAGTTAATCAGCACGGATTACAAATGGGTGAAATAGCTGCAAGGATGCTCATCAATAAATTAGAAGAACTGGAAGATGATGAAAATTACCACACCGAAGTTCTCAAAACTACCATTGTAGAGCGGGAATCCACCAGACCATATTAGTGAAACCGCAATTCCAAGAGCGATAGCGAATTGGAGTTGCATGGTTGAACTAATCCCGCCTGCGCGGGGACTTTGCCTGCCGGGGGGCTTGTACTTTTAATGTTGCATAAGCTTGGACGCTCGCGCCAGCATTAAGCAATAGCGAATTAGAATTTATCTAGTTTACTCATTTTAAGCCAATAGCGAAACATTTCGAAAAAATATAGAGCATGGAAAGTCGCCATTTTATCATTCTGCCTTTTTCATAGTGTGTTTAAAATAAATTAGTATATTTGAACCATCAAAACTTACATTTTTACTTCTCACAGATAAGTTTTGATAAGTCATAGCGCTTATCGTATGTTTAATTAACATAGTACGATAATGATAAAGCGTAAGCTAAGTTTTTGGGAAATCTGGAATATGAGTTTCGGTTTCCTGGGAATCCAGATGGGTTTCGCCCTTCAAAATGCAAATGCCAGCAGAATTTTACAAATTTTTGGTGCCGATGTACATGAATTGTCATGGTTTTGGCTTGTTGCCCCACTCACAGGTTTAATAGTTCAGCCTATTGTTGGATATTATAGCGACAGGACCTGGACTAAACTGGGACGCAGAAGGCCATATTTCCTTACCGGTGCTTTGCTAGCATCATTCGGGCTCATTTTAATGCCTAATGCCGATATGTTTACTGCTTTTATGCCTGCTTTATGGGTAGGCGCAGGAATGCTCATGATCATGGACGCATCTTTTAATATTGCGATGGAGCCATTCAGGGCATTGGTTGCAGATAATTTACCTGCAGACCAGAGAACTCTCGGGTTTAGTATTCAAACCGTATTAATAGGAATAGGTGCAGTAATTGGCTCATGGCTGCCATATGTTTTAGCAAATTGGTTTAATATTTCTAACGAAGCGGCTGTAGGTACAGTGCCGCTAAATCTCTTATGGTCATTTTTTATCGGCGCATTGGTTTTGGTTGGAAGTATTCTGGTAACGGTTATAGGTACTAAAGAGTATTCACCCGAAGAGTTGCTTTCATTCGATGAGGTAAAAGAAGAAATAGAAGAAGGAAAATCGAGCCTGCTTGACATTTTCTCTGACTTTAAAAAAATGCCTGTAACCATGCGTCAGCTATCATGGGTACAATTTTTCTCCTGGTTCGGGTTATTCGGTATGTGGGTTTTTGCGACACCGGCTATAGCACATCATGTATATGGGCTTCCGCTGAACGATTCCCAGAGTGGTACATATCAAGATGCAGGAGACTGGGTTGGAGTACTGTTTGGAATATACAATGCAGTGTCTGCAGTATTTGCTTTTTTTCTACCTACCATAGCCTATAAGCTTGGGAGGAAACTCACGCATACAGTATCACTTGTCATTGGCGGTATTGGGCTAATCTCTATGTATTTTGCTCCCAATGAATATTGGCTTATTCTATCTATGGTAGGGGTTGGTATTGCCTGGGCAAGTATCCTTGCAATGCCATATGCTATCCTGGCCGGTTCTATTCCAGCGAGAAAAATGGGTGTCTATATGGGCATCTTTAATTTCTTTATCGTTATACCTCAAATTATAAATGCACTCATAGGAGGTCCGCTGGTTAAATATTTATACGGAGGGAATGCCATGTACGCCATCATAACAAGTGGGGTGGCATTTCTCATTGCCGCAGCTTTGGTTACACGGGTACATGATGAAGATTAAAATAACTAAAAGAAGATGACGATGAAAGGATTTATTTTTGATTTGGATGGAGTTATAGTTGATACGGCAAAGTTTCACTTCCTGGCATGGAAAAAAGCTGCCAAATTTTTCGGTTTTGATCTTACGCTGGAACTGAATGAAAAGCTTAAAGGAGTAAGCAGAATAGATTCCCTTAGTAAAATTTTGGAATGGGCAGGAGCATCAATATCATCAGATGAATTTGAAAAACTCGCCAGTGAAAAAAATGAAGATTATCTCAGTTATGTTGAAAATATGACGGAGAAAGATATACTTCCGGGAGTAACTAACCTAATAAGTGAATTAAAGAAGAGTGGTTACCCTATTGCATTAGGGTCTGCCAGTAAAAATGCGCCTGCAATACTTCACAAAACAGGTCTGTATAATATGTTTGATGCTATCGTGGACGGTAACTCAGTAACTACAGCTAAACCTGATCCTGAAGTTTTTTTAATAGCGGCAAAGAAAATTGGCATAAAACCAAAAGAATGTGTTGTTTTTGAAGACTCAGAAGCCGGTATTGAAGCAGCTAATGCTGCAGGGATGGTTTCTGTGGGATTAGGGGACAAAAAATTACTTGGCAATGCAGATTATGTGTTTTCTAATATGACAGAAATTGATTTAAGAATGATTAAAAAATTGGAAAAGAAAGATGAATCAGGATTATATAGTACCAGATAATTGGTCAATAATAGAAGAAGGGTTTGATGCAGAAAAAGTAGAATCTTCAGAGAGCTTGTTCAGTCTTGGCAACGGAGCCATGGGACAACGAGCCAATTTTGAAGAATACTATTCCGGGAAAACCTTCCAAGGAAGTTATATAGCCGGGGTGTATTATCCCGATAAAACCAGGGTAGGTTGGTGGAAGAACGGGTATCCCGAATACTTTGCCAAAGTTTTGAATGCCCCTAACTGGATAGGCATTCATGTAACAATTGATGGTAAAGTACTTGACTTGAATACCTGTAAAAAAATTGAAAAGTACCGACGGGAGTTAAATATGAAGGAAGGATGGTACAAACGTACCTTCACAGCTACACTTCAGAACGGTACCGAAATTCAGATCTCCTCCAAACGCTTTTTAAGTTTGGATATAAACGAAGTAGGGGCTATAAAATATTCTATAACACCTTTAAATAAGAATGTTAAGGTTGTGTTGGAACCATACCTTGATAGTGGTATTGAAAACAAAGACACGAACTGGGAAGAAAAATTCTGGGAAACGAGAGATATCAATCAGATAGGAAACCAGGCCGTTATTGTATCCAGAACTTTAAAAACTCATTTTTATGTGGGGACTTTTATGGATTCGTCCATTTACTTGAATGAAAATCTACTTCAGATAGAAGGGAAAACAAACAAAACAGATACTTATATCGGCCTACAATTTGAAAGTGAGGTTCCTAAAGGACAGACATTATCCATACATAAATATGGAGGCTATGTTACTTCTATGAACCATCATAAAGAAAATCTAATAGATGCTTCGAAAGACGTATTAAAAAAAGTCACTTCTATGGGGTTTGACGTATTATTGTCAAAACAAATACGATCCTGGGGAAAGATATGGGAAATGGCTGATATTACCATTGATGGCGATGTAAAAGCACAACAAGGTATACGTTTTAATATTTTTCAACTCAACCAAACGTACCTGGGGAACGATGCCCGTTTAAATATTGGGCCAAAAGGGTTTACCGGCGAAAAATATGGTGGAAGTACCTATTGGGATACAGAAGCCTATTGCATTCCGTTTTATATGGCTACAAAAGAGGAAAAAGTTGCCAGAAGTTTACTAGAGTATCGTTTTAATCACCTTCAGAAAGCCATTGAAAATGCATCTAAATTAGGTTTTAATAACGGTGCTGCTTTATACCCAATGGTCACCATGAATGGTGAAGAGTGTCACAATGAATGGGAAATTACTTTTGAAGAAATTCACCGTAACGGAGCCATTGTATATGCCATCCATAACTACTTGAGATACTCAGGCGATTACGGTTATATACCGGAAATGGGGCTGGAAGTAATGATTGGTGTGGCCCGCTTTTGGTTTCAAAGGGCAAATTTTTCTAAAGAAAAAGAAAAATACGTTATTTTAGGGGTTACCGGCCCTAATGAATATGAAAATAACGTTAATAATAATTGGTATACCAACTACCTGGCCCAATGGTGTATTAAAATTACCGTACAGCATATAAATAAAGTAGGAGAAGAGCATAAGGCCCATTATGAACGAATAATGAAAAAAACTGGCCTTTCTGAGTCCGAAATATATAAATGGCTGGATGTAGCTGAAAATATGTATTTTCCATATTCTGCCGAAAACAAAGTGTATTTACAACAGGATGGTTTTCTTGATAAGGAATTAATTACAGTTGCTGACCTGGATAAAAGTCAACGTCCGATTAATCAAAAATGGTCATGGGACAGGATTTTGCGTTCTCCATATATAAAACAAGCCGATGTACTTCAGGGATTTTATTTCTTTGAAGATCATTTCACAATAGAACAATTACAAAGCCATTTTGATTTTTATGAGCCATTTACAGTGCATGAGTCTTCGTTATCACCCTGCGTACATTGTATACAGGCTGCAAAACTTGATAAAATGGATCAGGCTTATGCATTTTATTTAAGAACGTCCCGTTTAGACCTGGACGATTACAATAAAGAGGTTCATGAAGGCCTGCATATTACTTCTATGGCCGGTACATGGATGAGTATTGTGGAAGGCTTTGGAGGAATGCGTATAAAAAATGATATGTTGTCATTTGACCCTAAAATCCCTGAAAAATGGAAAACGTATTCCTTTAAAATAAATTTCAGGGGAAATATTGTAAAAGTGACAGTTGAACAGGAAAAATCATCCTTTGAATTACATGGACCCTCACCAATAGATGTTCTTGTAAACGGAGAGAAAATAACTATTTCACCCAATAATCTAATAACAGTTTAAAATGAATTTAAAGGAAATAAATTTTGTTATTTACAATCTGAAAAGATCGATATTCCTGTTAGGTTTTTTATTTTTCTTGTCCATAGAAATATTTGGACAGGTAAAACGTGTTGAACCTCCATTCTGGTGGTCGGGAATGAAAATTAATACGCTGCAGATAATGGCCTATGGAAATAAAATCAATCAACTGGAACCTGAAATAAAGGGAATAGAAATTCTTAAAATTGATAAAACTGAGAACCCGAACTATCTTTTTATAACAATTAATACAAAAGATGTGCCTGAGGGTAAATTTCAGATAGATTTTAAGAAAAAGAATAAGGTTGTTTTTTCCCAGCCTTATGAATTTAAGAAAAGAAAATCAAATTCCTCACAAAGAAAAGGTTTTGATTCTTCAGACCTTATATATCTCATCATGCCCGACCGCTTTGCAAATGGGAATGAAGCAAATGATTCACATCCCGATGTTGTGGAAAAGGCCAACAGATCACACCAGGGCGGACGCCATGGAGGCGACATACAGGGAATTATAAATCACCTGGATTACCTGGATGAACTTGGGGTAACGGCCATCTGGAATACCCCATTGTTAGAAGATAACGATCCTCAATATTCATACCACACCTACGCACAGAGCGATGTGTATAAAATTGATCCGCGTTACGGCAAAAATGAGGATTACAAACGTTTGGCTGATGAAATGCACAAGCGGGATATGAAACTGATTATGGATTATGTAACCAACCACTGGGGTGCAGAACACTGGATGATCAAAGACCTGCCCATGTATGACTGGATCAATCAGTTTCCGGGTTATGCAAATTCCAATTACCGTATGTCTACCCAATATGACCCGAATGCTTCACAGATTGATACAAAATACTGCGTTGATGGTTGGTTTGTTAAAACCATGCCCGATTTAAACCAAAGAAACCCCTATGTGCTAAATTACCTCATTCAAAATGCTATTTGGTGGATTGAATATGCAGGATTGGATGGCTTCAGGGTAGATACCTATTCATACAACGATAAAGAAGGAATAGCACAATGGACAAAATCTGTTATGGAGGAATATCCCAATTTCAATATTGTAGGAGAAGTATGGCTCCATGACCAGGCGCAGATATCCTATTGGCAGAAAGACAGTCCCATTGGTGCTTTACAAAATTATAACACCTATTTGCCGGCAGTTATGGATTTTACCTTACACGATGCTATAGGTACTGTTTTTACTGAAGATAAAACCAATTGGAGTGATGGGATGTATAAAGTTTATGAAAACTTTGTAAATGATTTTCTCTACAAAGACATTGATAATTTATTGGTGTTTGCAGAAAATCATGATACAGCGCGTTTTAATGAGATATATAACGGAGACTTAAACGCGTATAAAATGGCCATGACCTTAATTGCTACCATCCGTGGAATTCCACAAATTTATTATGGTAGTGAAATAGGCATGCAGGGAGAGAAAAGTAAAGGAGATGGCGATATACGAAGGGATTTCCCCGGAGGGTGGGAAAGTGATACGAACAATGCTTTTTTAATATCAGGAAGGACAGAAAAGCAAGCGGCTTTTTTTGACTTTACTTCTAAATTGTTCACCTGGAGAAAAGGTAAGGAAGTTATTCATTCCGGGAAAACCACGCATTTTCTTCCCGAAAATAATGTATATGTTTATTTTCGATATAATGATAAAGAAACAGTTATGGTTGTAATCAACAATAACCCTGATACACAAGAATTAAACCCGGAGCGATTTGCCGAGCGTACTTTAAATTTTAAAACAGGTAAAGATGTGCTCTCAGGAAAGGATATAGCATTAATTAATAATATTAAAATAGAAGGTAAAACCACGATGGTTTTAGAGTTGAAGTAAGATTAAATAAATCAAAAGCAAAATGAAAAAAATATTCATCACAATTGTTGCAACATTTTTCCTTTTTTCATGTAAACAGGAAGTTAAGCAAGAAAATAAACAGGATACAGAAGTTTCGGTAAAAGAAAAACAAAAAATTCAACCTATCTCTGATCCGGTATTAGAGAAGGCTGTTATTTATGAAGCAAATATCCGTCAGTACTCCGAAGAAGGAACTTTTGATGCTTTTACAAAAGATATTCCCAAATTAAATGAGTTGGGAGTAAAAATCATCTGGTTGATGCCTATCCACCCCATATCTGTAGAAAAACGCAAAGCTACAGGGGATCTTTTTGTAAGTGATATTGAAGATCCTAAAGGAAGGGAAAAGTACTTGGGAAGTTATTATTCTGTAGCCGATTACAGAGGAGTAAACCCGGAGTTTGGAACAATGGAGGATTTTGATGAACTGGTAAAAACGGCACATGACAATGGGATTTATGTAATCATAGACTGGGTACCTAACCATACCGGTTGGGACCATCCCTGGATAAAGGAACACCCGGAATATTATACCAAAGATGCGGAAGGAAACATTATAGACCCTATAAACCCTGAAACAGGTGAATCGTGGGGTTGGACCGATGTAGCCGATCTCAATTTTGAAAATACCGAAATGCGTAAAGCCATGATTAGCGAAATGAAATATTGGTTAAAAGAGCATAATATTGATGGTTTCAGATGCGATGTGGCTCATGGAGTGCCGGTAGATTTCTGGAGTGAAGCCAATAAAAAACTCAGGGAAGTTAAGCCTGTTTTTATGCTCGCCGAGGCCGAAATCCCGGAACTACTAAAACACGGTTTTGATATGCAGTATGGCTGGGAAGCTCATCATATCATGAATGATATTGCACAAGGCAAAAAAACCGTCAAAGAATGGGATGATTATATGGTAAAAATTGATACCGTTTTAGAAAACGATGATATCAATATGTATTTTACTTCAAACCACGATGAAAATACCTGGGCTGGAACAGTTTCCGACAGAATGGGTGATGCGTCAGAGGTTTTTGCAGCTTTGACCTATTGTATTCCCGGTATGCCATTGATCTACAACGGGCAGGAATATGATATGAACAAGCGTCT
>CALGUD010000153.1 GCA_937901915.1 uncultured Flavobacteriaceae bacterium | reverse complement strand
ATTTACTAGATTTATTCCATGGTGTAGCTACTCAAACCCTCCACGAAAAAGAAATAAAAATTAATCCACAAACAGCTACTACTGTAATGTTAGTATCTGGTGGTTACCCCGAAGCCTACGAAAAAGGAAAAGTGATAAACGGCTTAGAAAATGTGGAAGGAAGTACTATTTTTCATGCTGGAACAACTATTAAAGATAACCATGTAGTTACCAATGGCGGAAGAGTGATTGCTGTTACTTCATTTGGAAATTCTTTAGAAGAAGCACTGGAAAAATCTTTTAAAAATGCGGAAAAAATTCAGTTTGAAAAGAAGTATTACAGAAAAGATATCGGACAAGACCTGCTTACCTATAACAATTAATTTGCTTAACTTTAACAGCAACCAACTTCATCATTAATGATGTTAACTATCGAAAAATCAGTCTTATAACTCTTATTATACCAATCAATCACCTGATTTAAATACCTCTCATCATTACAGATTACGGTAAATTTAATTTTATCTAACTCCATCTACTAAAATCAATTTTATGTTCGGATACATTTCATTAAACTGTTGGATCACTCCCTGACAAGAAGCACAATAAGGGTTCTCAGAAATTATTTTTAATGTTCCATTTACATCAGGATAAGTTTGTCCTTTAACACCTCCTAAGTCATCCGCCAATTTATTCAGCATTTTATATTCAGAATCGGTAGTTCTTAGCCAAGATTGACCGCCAGACCCTTCCACCTCTATTGCATCAAAAATTTGCGGTTCTCCCTCTATTGCCTGACCACTTCTCCACATTTTATTATCAACAGCTTGACCATTGATAATTCCATCTAAATAACCATAATTTCCTCCAGTTAAATTTCCAGTTGTTGTTCTATGCTTTTTTATCTTATTAGTTGCTTCTATAACTTCATTTGAATTAGCTTTAAAGATATTTGAAAAGCCATTCCAAATCTCTCTCACTTCATTACTTCTAAACCCAATCTCTTCCCCATTTTTTAAAATATCATCTCCTTCATATTTCCCTACTACCTCTCCATCATCAAGAAATTTTTTCTTTTCTAATACATTATCAATAATTCTTGCTACTTCATCCCCTTTCCCGTCTATACTTCCAATGACTTTAACTTCTCCTGCTTTTATCCCACTAAACTTAACTGGTATGGAAGTGCTAAAAATATCATTTACTTGCTCTAAACCATCTATGAGCTTTTGTTTGCTTGCAGAACTACCTTCATTAAGCAATTTATTAAGCCCATTAAAAGATGATTGCCCCTCATACTCAAATCTTGAATGTACTTTTTTAAGAATTTCTAAATTTTGTGGTTTAGCTCTTATTACAGGTGATTTACTAACTGAACCCCAAGCTGATAATATGTCAATATCTGTAATATCTACAACAGATTTTAATTTATCAAAATCTTTTCCAAGCTGGGGTAAATCTTCAGTTAAATCTTCTAATTTTGATAAGAGATTTGAATCCTCAATTCCGTTAATCCAATCTCTAAAAGTTGAAAAGTCTTCCCCAGGGAATTCATCCAGCCTTTTAAATAAATTATTTTTAATTGTTTGACTAAAACTACCTCCATTAAGTAACCCCTTAGCAACTTGAATTTCTTCTTCTAATTGACCTAACGGTATTTCTTTTTCAAGTTGGTTAATTAATGATTTATAGTGATCTACCTGTTCATCCAATTGCGAAGAACTTAAATTGGGGTACTGCTCTTTTAAAGACTTTCTGATATGAGCATAAAACTCTGCATCCCCCATTACTTTAGATGCTGCTATACTTCTGGTTATTTTTCTTATGCCTGCAGTTGTAAGGTCATAACCTCCTTTAACTAGGAATATATTTCCTAATATTCCCCATCCCTCATAAAAAGCTTCTGCAAATCCTGGTGAAGTGCTAGCAATTAATTCATCCTTAACATTTACTAAAATTGCATTTGATAAAGTATATGTTAAGTCTCCTGCTGCCCATAACCAGACTGCCGAACCCGCTTTTGCTGTAGCCAGTTCACCACCGCTAGCAATGGTTCCCACCACAGTAAGTACATTCACGCCAAAATTTTCTAACTTTTGGTTTTCTAATTTTGTTTGAACATACTCTAAGAATATAGCAGGAACAATTATTGCTCTTCCACATAATTGACTTTGTTGATTATTACAAACTGGTAATATTCCTGCCTTGTCGATTATTACAACTTGCACAAAATCTTTAAATGGTTCAAGAGGCCTTTTATTTATTTCACATACTCGGATTACTTCAACTCCATATCCTGCATATCGAGTTTCATTGTGGCATATCCCAGTAACCTTCACTTTTTTATCTGAATAATCAAACGTATAATCGGTTATTGGAACTGTGAATTTTAGTATAAACTCTTTATTCTCTGCGCCCCATACTAATGATAATGCTATTTCACTTTCCTGATTTGAGCGATAAGCAGTATTAGATAGTTCAACTAATTTTAAAAGATAATTTGAAAAGTTATCATCATAATCCCCATTATCATCTAAACCTCCTGCTAGCTTCGCATAAAGCTCTTTATCATCATTATTTGTAGTTGCTAAAAGTGCTTCTAAGAAACTTTTGGCCTCAGCTTCTTCATTTTTAACAGAATTCAGAATTTTCATAACTAATGATTCGTCATCATTGGCAATCCCCAAGAATCCTGAAGTAATAAAGAAATCTTTTTCAAAAACACTTTTTAGAATAGTAATTTTTTGATTTACATCCAGGGTCTCTAAAAAGTCATCATTTAAATAATAAATTGCTGCATATATATCTTCAAGAGTTTTATCTTCCGATTTTAATAAGTTCTTTTTGTAATAATCAATGTTTTTATGTACCCTTTGTAATGCCTTTAAATAAAAACTTAAAGCATTGTTGCTTTCCCAAAATCTATTTCTTGCTGCTTGATAGAGAGACTTATCACTTTTCCAAAATAAATTATCTTGAATTTCGGCAGATTCTTTATTAATTTGGTTTAAAAGGTTATCATAGCTTATACCATCTGTAGTACATAAAAACTTACTTATTTCATTAAGATTATTTTTGTCTTCTACACTAGTAAGAAGATGAATATAATTGTTGAAAAATTTCTCACCATCGTCACATAAATCACAGGCTTCCGGTGAACTGATATTGGTTTTGATAGGTATAAGTTCAGAGCTAAAATCTGTAGAAACTATTGATTCATTATTTCCACCACTATTCCAATCATTTTTGTCTGCCTTATTTAAGAATTCTTTATTGTATAAATCTATTCCACAAGAGCTGTTTTCTTTTTTTAACCTCCCTAAGTAAACAGTAACATTTTCAGGTAGATTTTTAGAGAATTCATCTCGAAAAACCCTTTCATTCCAATCAGCTTCAACCCCAGTTCTCTTAACGTATCCTGCAAAGTAATCACTACCGTCTTTAACCCTCTTTACCCCTACATATCTTTCTTCTTTTCCATTTTCAATAACAGTAAATGCATATAAAGTTCCTTTATCGGTAAATGTTACATCTTTTGCAGCACTTGGAATTGATATTACTTTCCCTGCTGGAGAAATAAAAGAAATACTTTCACCCGAGAAATCATTTATATGGGTTTTGAATTCCCCAGGAACTACATTATATCCTATTAAATATTGATAACTACTATACTCCCCCCCCTCATCCGGCTGAAACAACTGTAGATTTAAGCCTGTATCACTCATGACAGCCCAATGGCTAAACGGCAGTTGTATGCCATCTTTTTTGTAGTCCATGAGCCATTCCGTCTTACCGGCATTACTGTCGTTTTCAAACGGGTGTTCCAGGCTAAATACCCCATGACCCAACTCGTGGGCAGCTACTTTGTCCTGTTCATCTTTAGCACCTAAGCCCTGGTTTTTGTAAGCATTAAAAATGTACCCGAATTGCCTGCCTTTGGGCATAAAACCGTTAATAGGCTTGCTTACTTTTATATCTTGATCAACCAGGAACAGGTAATAAGCTTTGCTGTCATAATTGGCAGTATTTGCCATATAGTATTGATGAATTGCCCTGATCTCCTTTGGATAATCGGGCAATAAACCACTGCCATTGTAATCGAGAACTTCATTTTTTTCATCTATATCCCAAACAGAAGGTTCTATATTTATTTCATGTATATCGTTATTTACATCAAAAGAAGCTCCGGCTACTCCAAAAACATCATTGAGTGTTTCTTCTAAACCTTCTATAGGCGGTGCCCCGTTTACAGTAACAATTTGCACTTTACGGGTTTGGAGTTTATGTAAATGATGAATAAAGAAGCTGGCTACTACCTGTTGTTTTCCCGTGTCGTCTTTATAAGTAATGATGGCTTCTTCATTGCGATACGCATTTTTACCTTCAATGGTAATTTTAAATGTTTTTTCCCCTTCTCTATCTGTTTTTATTTCAAGCCCTGAAGTGACTGTTTTAAAAATAAGGCTGTCTATCTTTATTTCCGGGTTGGTAATGGTTATGTCGGCATAGAATACGTCTGTTGTATTGTTCACTACTGCCTTGTGCACAGGATAATAATCTGTACCGTCTGATCTTTGTGCCTTTGGATAGGTTGACTGTTCAAATGAATTATCAACCATGTCGAGTTCATACTTAGTTTCGGTTTCTCTTTCGCTGCCTTTTCGGAATATAACGGTGACTTCTTCGGTATGTACCTGAGAAACACTTGGTGATTCTACTGTACCATTGCCCGAAGGACTAATCCCGTCTGTGTTTCCTGCAGTTGCAGGGCCGCCTTCGGCAGTTTCTCCTATTTTAGTTACATTTCCATTCTTATCTATGGCATAAACTCCGTTTGTCCCGGATATTTGGTAGGTATCCCCTTTATCATAATCATAGGTTGTTTGTTCTCCATTAGTCCCCGTTACAACAATTCGTCCATCTTTAACTATAATAGAATCGATGTCATAATCAACAGGATCTAATATGGTATTATCAGCCCCGGTAAATACATTTTCTATAGCATCAACTACATCAATGACCCCATCTACATTCAATATACCACCCCATTCGGGATCATATACTGTGATGACCATTCCCTCAAGAAGGTCTTTGTCTGTATTGATTAAAATATTGGTAAATTCTACAGCAACTTTAATATTTTTTAAATACGGCATAGACACATAGCCTTTTCCTGTAAATCGCCCGTTACTGCCACTTACTTCTAAAACTTTAATGGGGAAGTCTCCGGCTTTAAATACATCATTTACAAAAAGATCGGGAAGCGGATCGGTATTGGTGATGTTAATCTCTGGGGAAATCCCACAATTGTACAATCCTGATTCGTCATCGGCCAAAAAGGTGGTGAAGGTTTTTACAGGTGAATATTCACTTTCTATCAGCTGACATTTTCTGTTAACCTGGTATTCGTATGTAGTTCCGGGACGTAAATCCCAGATGGTGACCCAACTCGTATTACTCCGGGAAAAGAACCAGGCTCCTTGAGGGGAGGAGTTTTTTTCCCTGTATCGTACTGTGTATTCCGGGATTTCGGTTGAAAAGTCATCCCATTCAATATTTGCCTGGTGGGTACCTTTTACTTCGTGCCTTACATTGGTGGGTACTTCACAGGGTTGACTGTGAGTAAACCAAAAAATTTCGGAATAGCCGTTGTTATTGAACAGGCCGATCTCTTCTGTTCCTGAAATAGCCTTAGCCTGTACACGCCATGCGTATTTTTTATTGGGAAGCAGTAAAGGGTCTGCCGGCCCCAGTAAATAAGAGGTGTTTCGTGTAGTGGCATGGAATATGGGTGGCATGGAAAAAAATGCGGCTTGCGGATCTACATAATTATCCCATATCTCTACAATACTGAGCTCATACTCTACATTGCTGACGTTAATGTGCCTTGGTGTCCACTGAAAAACAATATTTTGCGGATTTATAACGTCTATAGTTTCATCTCTGCGGGGTAAGATTAGAAACGGTGGTTCATTTTTAAAAATATAGGTAGTAGCGCAAGTCCTGGCGGAAAGCCTGTTCCCGGTAAAGGCCTCATAAACTTCAAAACAAAACTGGTAAGAACCTTCTGGTATGGGTTCTGCATATTGGTTGGAGTTAATGCCGGAAATATTCTGTAAACTGTAAAAGGGTGCAAGGCGTGCATTTGTGAGGTTAACTGGCACACCGCCTTCCAGGTATATAGGATTAGCACCTGCTACAGCATCATTACTTTCAAAACGGATCCCGTTACCTTCAAAATAGGTTTTCAGCCTGACTTCTACGTTGGATAGCGTGATGTCATTTAAAAGTAGCTGTACTCTTAGCGGACTGTTTATTGTGCCTGCATCAGCATAGGATGAAAAGTATATGGGTGAGGGTGATACTGCCTGTGGCACAACCGTTACAGGGTAATTCTGGGCTGATAACATCCCAAAAAAACATAGTGTAAGTATACTGCTGAGTAATTTTGACTTCATAGGCTAAGCTAGGGGGCTAATCCATTGTTTATTAAGCCGGTAAATATATAATTTTATTGTTTCCATCAATAATTTATTCGATTAAAGTAATAAAATTCTGTATAAAAGGTTGTTAAATTTATTTTTTACTGTTGTTTGTCCAATATATAAACATTGTAAATATGTTTTTCCTTCTTACTGCACATTTTTTCTAACAACCCCACTTTTACTAATGTGCAAGCACTACATTTCTACCCTATCTAAGGCTTTTTTATTTTTTTCCCTTGCCCTAAAGGGTAATAAAAAAGCCCTAATCATTTCATAAAAAATCTTTTTAACTTTCTGCCTTCTCATATTCAATTTCCACCACCCCGCTTCTGCCTTTGGCAGAACCACCCCTCCTAATCTAGGAGGGGAGCTAAAAACCTTCATTTGTTTCAACTCACTGAAACGAGCGCCAGTTATATTTTATTTTAATTATGTTCTTCTCTTACAAACATCAATTATTCTTTAACTTTAATATACCTGAGTTCAATAGTATCCGGGGATATTTCACCCAGGGAATTTTTGTAATAAAAATCTATGATTTCTACCTCCAGGTACAATTTAATATCATTAACATCCTGATTATCATCATATTTTTGGAATGCACTTCCTTTATGTTTTTCATTGAATTCTTTTAATAATGCATCAGGATTATTTAAAACTTTGTCGCTGTCATAATTGTAGAACTTTGATTCCATCCACCGGTGAGCTGCCAATCTTTCGAGGCCCAGTTCTATCTTACTTTCTATTTCCCTGTACTCCGGCAAAAGCTTTTTATCTTCCTCACTTAAATTATTTAAATCCTTCCCAGCCAAAGCATGGGTGTCTAATTGTGTTTTAAAGGACACAAACCGTGTTTCCAGATTGTAGTCTACACTTTGCATATCTTCTTTTATCTTATTGACTACATAAACTAAAGATTCATTATAAACAGATAAGAAATCATGGTATTTATACAATTCATCCAGGAAAATTATAGCACTTTCCTTATAAGGTTCCGGTTTATCCTGCTCCCTGACGGTTTCAAAAAGAATTTTCAGTTCATCTTTTTTCCCATAAGGTATGTCTGCAAACCGGGTGTCGTTTCTCACATTGTTGAGTTGGGAAGTAACTTCCGGAAGGGTACCGCTATACGTAACATCCCTGTGCCTGAAACTCACACTGGGTCCTTTTGCCATAACATCTCTCTCTGATCGTTGCCCTTTTTTTAGGTTTAACTTGAAGTTACTGAAACTGTATGAATAACTTAAAGTTGCCGTAAAGTCATTATTGGCTCCCTGCACGCTGTTTCTGAATAACGACATGAGGTTAAGCGACACATTGTGGTTTTCCAGAAATGGATAATTACCTCCTAACCTGATATTAAAAACATCGTTCTGCTTTTCGCCATTGTTAAAAGATGTATTGTATGAAGTGGAAAAATTAGTACGCAGTTTTTTGTCAAAAAATTGCTTTCCAATTGCCAATGTAGGGCCCAGGGTAATATTCTCTTCAATACCAAAAACGTTATAACTGCTGTTGGCTGCAAGTGAAATATTCAGGTTGTTTTTTGGGTATGCCATTGTATAGGCTAATACTCCATTATAAAATTCTGAAAGTCCGTTTTCAATAGTTTCATTGTCCTGCTGGTTATCAGAACGCTGATACGCCATGTTAAAATTGACGGTGTTCTGCCTGTCCTCATTATTCTTGAGCAAATAATTAATTCCCAGGTTTGCATTTTGTGATATCTGTCGGTAATTGAGGGTATCCAGATTTTCAAACTCAGAAACCTGGTTTATATAATCAAACTGATCACGGATATTGGTATAGGATTGAAAGTTAGAATAGGATCCGGTAAATGACAACTTTTCGGAATGGGCATAATTAAGGTTGAAGGAAGTAACCAAGCGTTGTAATTCTGAAGATTTTGAATTATCGAGATTATCTCTTTGAAAACCTGCATTTGCACTTATACCCAATTTACCTTCAAAAATGGATTGGTTCACATTAACAGTAACGTTTTCGAGGTCGTTGTTAAAAAAATAAGCCCCAAAAGTGCGGTATTCGGGATCTACACGTTCATACCCTGCCCCGACAGAGCCGTTACCTGCAGGATATGTAAATTGTGCCCTTACAGCATTAAAATAATTTGTGCTTTCATTTTCATTTAAAGCGAATGCTAAAATACCGCCCGAACTTTCGCCATTGAGCCGGGTATCATTGGTAACCCCCGAAACGGCATATTCAACTTCTATCTTAGCTTTTTCAAAGAGATTAAACCGTGTTTCTACACTGGCAACAGTATTCTCCATGGGCGATAAAGCCAATTCTACAGGTACCGGATTGGTGATGGAATTCTCATCATCTTTTGCGTGAAAGAAAATAAAACCTACAGAGGCAATATCCTGAAAGTCATAACTCGTTTTTACACCAAAACCAAAACGTTCATATGAAGGTACCGATTGGGGGTCATCTATATCGTATTCAGATGCCCTTAAGAAACGGCCGTACATGGCGCTTATTTTAAAAGGGCCGTTGGGTGTCAGGTCAACCCCGACGCCTGTAAATTGGTGTCCGCTTAAAGTATATGGCGAAAAGTTCATGGATACGTCGCCTATATGGGCAGTAATCCATTTGTAAGACGGACTCAGACTAAGCCGGTTGAATTTAAAAGGTTGGTTGTTGGAAAATTTTTGATTGGAATAGGTAAATGACAGTGGAATGTTATACACACCACTGATATTGAAATTAACATTTCCTGCAACTACATAGGTAAACGGGTCCCTTGCAGAAGAACCATCATAAAAAACTGTATTTGCATTTATACCCCCACTATAGTTCAATAGCTTAGCCTTACCAATTTGACTAAGATCCTGGGCAACTAAGTTAAAAAAGGGGATAAAAAGAAAGCATAGTAATTTTAACTTCAATACCTATAAGATTTTGGCTTCAAATATATCATTTTTTCTTAAAAAAAAGTTAAAGAAAGTATTTTTATAAGGTTTTTATGATTTGATGTTTAAAAAGACTCATAAAAAGTTGTTTTATTTAAGGACGGACACGTTCTATGGGGAGTGAAAAGATGTTAACCTTTCGGGTCAATAACGCAGGCTCTTGAAGCCACTTTTTAAGTTATTAGGTTAATGGTTATTAGTTAATTAGTTTGCAAATTTTGCTTTTAAAACTCTCAAAGTCTTTACTGGTGCTGGCCTGCGACGAGTACTAGGTTATGTTGTATTGTAATTACTCTTGGACCTCTTATATTCCGCGTTGCAGGCGCTAGTTTTTCTACCCTTCCGTCTGATCACCTTTGATGGTCAGGCATACCGAAACTAGTTCGGTACAGGCTCTTCCCTTTCCGATAATTATCGGAACAAGGGAAGGAGTTTTTAAATTTATATCCGCTTCGCTTAAATGAGCGCCTGTTAGTTGGAATAAAAAACCCCGCATCCGAACGGGATGCGGGGTTTATGAATATTTAATTATGTAGATTAGAAATTGTAGCGTAAACTTAGATTCCAGGTTCTGCCAATTCCAAAAAAGTAACCATATTGATCTTTTTGGTTAATATATGATTGATTCCAGAGATTATACACATTTCCTAATAGTACCAATTCATTTTCACCTAATGAAAATTTATAAGTAGCTCCAACATCTGTTAAAGTATAAGGTGATAATCTCTCCGACTGAAACCTTTCTCCACTTATGGAAGCATCAATTACATCTTCAGTGCTTACAAAGCCATATAAGTCTGTATAAATATTAAGATCGGCGGATATTGATAGCCTATCAAGAATATTGATATTGGTACCGAAGCCGGTCGATACCTGAGGGGCATTCCCGATTTTAGTACCAGTTAAATCTACTTCCCCTTCAGCAATTGTAGCAGCTGTTTCATCATTTTGTGTAATAAAAGGGGTTGTTCCGTCGTACTCCCAATTACCAACAGTACCATGCCATCTAAACATAAAGTCTGCGGAAGGCCTGTATTTAACATCTACCTCTACACCTGTATGAACTTGGGTAATATCGGTATACCTGGTTCTTACATCAACAGTTTCCCCATTTATAACATCTTCACCAAAAGAGGCTAAAAACCTATTGCCCCATTTGGTATAGTATGCATTTACATTTACATTAAAATCTCCACTATTAAATCGGTATCCTCCTTCTAACCCGGTGATTTCTTCATTATCAACTTCAGGTTCAACAATTTCATTGGAATATCTAATGTTTGAAAAAATATTATCTAAAAAAGCTTGTCTTGAATAATACCCTGCATTTATAAAAAAGGTGCTTTTTTCATCAATTGAGTAACCAATACCTCCTTTTATATTGAAACCAACTCTATTAAGTTTTTCGGATTTACCAAGGCCATCACCAAAACCAGTCAATCTTCCTTCTCTTTGATAGGTTTGATTAGATATTGCTCCTTGAAGGAAAGCTGAAAGATTATCCAGTTTATATTCGACCTGACCAAATACTCCATAATAATTTATATTCTCAGAGTAATCATAATCATATCTTTGATCTTCGTCTGCGTAATTAAATAATGCTGCCCACGGATCAGCTTCAAAAGTTTCAGTAATCACATAATCATCCGGCCTATCAGTTCGAAAATTATCTTGATATCCATTAATTCCTAATTTATTTACAAGTTGTCTCCAATGGCTCCCCCGATAAAATCGTGTGTCAGCTCCAACATTCAGAGACCACTTATCATTAGGATTGAATTCTAAATTTGTTAAAAATCCATACCAATTATGATTATTAACAGAAGAACGCAATAAACCTACATTACCAAAACCTCCATAACCATTTGAATCGGCATTAGCAATATTATTTTCAACTACTGCATCAAAATCAACTGAACCATTTTCATCAAAAAAGTTTGTTTGTGAACCCAACGGACCTGTGCCACCTCCACGACCCCATGAAGCATATAAAACTGAAGATAATGTCAACTTCTCATTTATAGTCCAGTCCCAGTTTAAATTTGCAACTGGTTTATGGTAATAATTTCTTCTCCATGAAAACCTTTCACCATTTAAAAAACCTGAGTTATTGTTATATTTTTCACCATATTGTTCATATAATTCCAGATCTTTTGAAAAATTTTGGTCATGCCATTGCGGTGCCCCAGTAAGCAAAAAATTTATTGAATGATCTTCATTTGGAACATATCCTACAGCTATAAAGTAATTT
Source organism: uncultured Flavobacteriaceae bacterium (assembly GCA_937901915.1). Taxonomy (GTDB): domain Bacteria; phylum Bacteroidota; class Bacteroidia; order Flavobacteriales; family Flavobacteriaceae; genus Abyssalbus. The sequence goes on along the minus strand of CALGUD010000153.1, from coordinate 70,264 downwards.
TGACCTTGTCCGGCTGTACCCTCGGCATATTTTCTATGAGCTTGCCAATGATCTATAAGTACAGAATATGCCCATTTGCCTTTTAAACCTGAATCATAACTAAAGGTAGCCTTACCATAACTGTCATTTCCAGTCATTAACCTGGCAAATCCACCTTCTTTTCTCCCTGCTGCTTTTGATACTATATTAACTGTACCACCAACTGATGAAATAGCCAATTTAGAAGAGCCTAACCCTCTCTGAATCTGAATACCATTGGCAACATCTGACATTCCAGACCAATTGGACCAATACATTAAACCATCTTCCATGCCATTGATTGGTTGTCCATTTAAAAGGAAAGCCGTATTAGCTTGTGAAAAGCCTCTTAAGAACATTTGAGAATCACCAAAACCTCCCGCCTGGTTAGAAACATAAACATTTGGAGTGTTTTTCATTGCTTCGGGAAATTCAACGTTACCTACTGCCTTAGCTTGAATTTCGGTTGCTGGTATAGATGAAACAGCTATGGGAGTTTGCCTGTCCCTGGCAAGGTCAATAATCCCGGTTCCAACCACTACCACACCTTCCAGTTCCTGGGCATCTGCATCTAGGGAAACAGAACCTACATTGGCGGTTCCCCCGCTTATGGTAAATGTTACTTCTTTTTTAAGGAAACCGATATAACTAATTACCAATGTCCCGGTGTTTTGAGATACATTAATGGTGAAATTCCCATCAAAATCGGTAGTTGTACCATTTGTTGTCCCCTTTACCAAAATATTAGCTCCCGGCAATGGATCGCCAAGCTCTGAATCTAATACTGTTCCGGTAACTGTTCCTTGTGAAAAACCTGTTTGTGCAGCAATAAAAAATGCCGCAAATAAGAATAAATTGTAAAATACTTTCATTTGTATATTTTGAATTAAAATTAGCTATACAAAAGTGGTATTTAAGCAAGATGTAGGGATTAAGCTAATGTTAAATTACTTACGAAAGTGTAAATTTAATTATAAATAACTACGTATTTAAATTTAACAGATCAGACTTATAAACCAGTTTATTAACAAAACTATTTGTTTTTGTTAAAAAATTTCAACAAATTCATTGTAGAACTATCATGCGACTGAATTTTTCCGCTTTGAATGTCTTTGAGTACCGTACCTGCTAATTGTTTTCCAAGCTCTACTCCCCATTGGTCATAACTGAAAATATTCCAGATCACTCCCTGAACAAATATTTTATGTTCATAAAGTGCAATTAACGACCCCAATGAAGAAGGGGTTAACTTATCAATAAGTATTGTATTTGTAGGCTTATTTCCTTCAAAAACTTTGTAGGGAAGTAATTTTTTTATCTCTTGTTCGGATAGATTTTTTTCCTTTAATTCTTCCAGTACTTCATTTTCGGTTTTACCACTCATTAAAGCTTCTGTTTGAGCAAAGAAATTGGACATTAATTTATAATGATGGTCAGCACCGCCATGCAATGATTTTACAAAGCCTATAAAATCTGTCGGAATAATTTTTGTTCCCTGATGGATTAACTGGAAAAATGCATGCTGGGAATTGGTGCCGGGTTCTCCCCAGATAATAGTACCGGTTTCATAATTTACCCTGTTACCTCCCCTGTCTACACTTTTACCGTTGCTTTCCATAATACCCTGCTGCAAATAGGCAGAAAAACGGCTTAAATATTGTGTATAAGGTATAATCGCTTCACTTTCGGCATTATAAAAATTATTATACCATACACTCAACAAAGCTAGGATAACGGGAATATTTTCATCAAAATCTGTATGCCTGAAATGGTTATCCATAGCATTGGCACCATTCAGTAATTCTTCATAGTGATCATAACCCACCGCTAAAGCAATGGATAGCCCAACAGCACTCCACAAAGAAAAACGCCCTCCAACCCAATCATTCATGGGGAAAACATTCTCTTCGGATATACCAAACTCATTGATCATTTCCAGGTTGGTAGATACAGCCACAAAGTGTTTGGCAATGTCTTTTGATGATGCACTTTCCAAAAACCAGTTTTTTATTGTAGTTGCGTTCGATAATGTTTCCTGTGTGGTAAATGTTTTGGAAACAATTACAAAAAGTGTTGTTTCAGGGTCCAGTAGCTTTATAGTTTCATGAACATGGTCACCATCAACATTGCTAACAAAATGAACATTCAGATGATTTTTATAGAATTTTAAAGCTTCTGTAACCATTGCAGGGCCCAGATCTGAGCCGCCAATTCCAATGTTTACCACATCGGTAAAAGCTTTACCACTATGCCCTTTTCGTTTACCTGAAATGACCTCACTCGTAAATTCCTTTATCTTTTGCTTTACTGAAAAAACGCCGGGAATAACATTTTCGCCATCCACAAGTATATTCTCATTTTGCTTTGCCCGTAGCGCAGTATGTAATACGGCCCTTCCTTCAGTTTCATTGATAATGTCGCCGGCAAAATATTTTTCTATAGCATCATTCAGATTTAACTCCTTTGCCAGTTCCAAAAGCAGGTGAAGCGTTTGATCATCAATTCTGTTTTTGGAAAAATCTACGTAAAAATTTTCCCATTTTATAGTGAATTTATCTGCCCTGCCCTTGTCAGAAGCAAATAAATCATTCATTTTTATGTTCTTAGTTTGTAAGTAATGTTTTTCAAGCTTTTTCCATGCCTGGGATCCTGTGGGATTATTAATTTGAAGTGGCATCCTCTGCGTTTAATTCTGTTAATATTTCTTCGTCCTCGTTCACTATTGGTTCAGGAAAGCTGATAGAATCAAGCTTTTGTTTGATAGGTTCTATATGTGCTAAATAGCGGATCTTTAAAGAATCGCTGATAGGTTCTGCTTCGGGAAGTTTTTCCCTGAAAGGGTCTACCTGGTGGCCGTTTTTCCAAAAACGATAACACACATGAGGGCCCCCTGTATTACCTGTCATTCCTACCCAACCGATAATATCACCTTGTTTTACAAAATCGCCAACTTTTGCATTTCTTTTGCTCATATGTAAGTATTGGGTAGAATAGGTGCTGTTGTGCTTAATTTTTACATAAATACCATTTCCGCCTTTTCTTCCGGATTCAACCACGGTTCCATTAGCAGTAGCTAAAATTTCAGATCCAACAGGGGCTGCAAAATCGGTTCCTTTGTGAGGCCTAACCCTGTTTCCGTAATAGGCAATACGCCTGCTTAAATTGTAACGGGAGGATATCCTGCTGAATTGTACCGGGGCTTTAAGAAAAGCTCTTCTCAGGTTCTTTGCGTTTTCATCAAAATAATCAACAATATGTTTAGTAGAATCTGTTTCAAACTCAAAAGCATAAATGGGTTCTCCTTTATGTTCAAAATAGGCAGCGTGTATTTTGTCTAAACCACCATAAATTGTGTCATCAATATATTTTTCTGTATATAGCACTTTAAACTTATCTCCCTTCTGTATCCTGAAAAAGTCTATGGTCCAGGCATAAATATCGGATAAATCATAGGCTAACCGTGGAGTTAATCCTTGTTCCTGTAATGTAACGTATAATGAATTTTCGATGACACCGGAGGCTTCCCTTTCGACAATTTTAATCGGCTTTTTTTCTTTATAAGCCCGAACAGAATCAATAAAATTGACAACGAGATAGTCAATGCTGTTAGGTTGATAAATAAAACACGTTGGCATTTTTAGGGAATCTTTTGTACATAAAAGTGTGTAGGGTTTACCTATTTGAAGTTTTCTGATATCAAAGGAATCCTTTGTTTTTTCAGTGATCTCAAAAATCCTGGGATAATCAATATTATTTCGGGTCAATATTTCTCCAAAACTGTCGCCTGCTTTTATAGTATCTCTGACAACGGTATAATCATTTAAGTTAAAACCGAATTCATGTACTTCAACAGGTTTTACTTCTTCTATGACTTCCGGTATAACAGGCTGTTTTTCTACAGCTTCTTTTATTTCACCCTTACAGGCAAAAAGCATTATAGTAGTTAATAGTAGTAGAAAAGGTCTCATAGTATGTTTATTTAGGGATTTAACATATGCTCTACCCATTGCTTGCCCCAGTTGTTTTTCTCTTCAGCACTCCAAATATCAGGAAAAAAGATGATTTTCTGAAAACTTGGAGGCAAATATTGCTCCCAATTTGTTCCACCGGTGGCTTTAATTGCACTATTATCTTTTTTTAAGTGCCTGAAAACAACCCCCATATGCATAAGGTTCCAGTTAACATTGGCATTTACATCCAGTTGTTTCATAGCACTGATTAAATCTTCATTATATTTAATTTCATCGGGCAATTGAAGGTATTTATGATATAGTGTATTGTTTTTTACTTCTTTTGCAATACGCATGAAGCGAGGGGTATATCTGTATTCAAATTGTTTTAAGGTAAGGGTTTTTTCGCTGGTTTTAGAATCGGTAGCCCCTTTTTTCCAGTAAATTTCTTCATACAGTTTTTCAGGATCATCGTTTTCAGAAAAATTGTTTTTTACGGAATCGTGCACTAAATTTATAAGAGGCGTTGCATAAATTTCAATCATACGGAACTGTGCCGATTGAAATCCACTGGCAGGCAAAAGTGACATCCGGTATTGAAGAAACTGTTCGCGATCCATACCGTTTATCATAATCTCAAAAGAAGTGATAAGTGCTTTGTAATAATTATTTATCCGGGTTATCTTTTGAATAAAAAAATTAAGGTCCTGCAGCTTATCATCAATGATCTGCTTTTGTTCGTGTATTATTAGTTTAAAATATAATTCTGTAATTTGGTGATATGTGATAAAGATTTCTTCATCAGGAAAATGTGTTCGAGGTATTTGAAGACTTAAAAGGGTATCTAAATGAATATAATCCCAATAAGTAAGGTATCTCTCATGTAAAAGACCGTCTAAATAAGAGCCCAGGTCCTGTCCTGAATTTTTGTATTTTTCTTCAAGTTTTGAAATTCGGCTGGCAATATCGGGCTTAATACTCATGGTTTAATTAACCTCAACTTTAAATTGATGCTTCAGACCTTTAAAAGCATCAAGGTCTGCTTTTAACGAACCTATAACTAAATCTGCCTGTATCCTGACAGGAACTTTGTTTTCATCATCAGAAACCCACAGGGTTAAACTTTCTTCTTCTTTAAAAATCCTTCCTGATTGCACATAAGGCCTGAACTTTAAACATTTTACTTTCCCAAACTTCGTATTGGTTATAACTTTCCCTAAATACTTTAGTTTGAATTTAAAAGTTTCATCTTCTTCAAAAAGTAAATCAAGTGTTATTTCATCACCTTTCTTAATTTTATCAATATCATAATGATTTCTCAGGTAATAAAACGCAGATAACAGGTCTTGTATATTATCCGGGGTTTCTAAAACATTTTCTTTATTATGTTTATGGTCTGTTACAATAGCTTTGTTATTTTTATGGTCGAAGTCTATTTCCAGGTCTTTAGTATAACCCCCTTCATCTATTTTTCGAATAAACTTATAAGGTTTTATATCTTTTTTGTCAAAATAGCTTTCGTAATTGTCTTCAACCTTAAAAAACCATCTTGCAAGACCCGTTGTTCTCCCGTATCCTTTTACATGATATACTTCTTTTCCGTCCAAAACCGTTTCATCAAGGGTAAGTGTGGCATAACTGGCATTTAAAAATCCATAATGGATCCTGAACTGGAACCACTCCCCGGCAGTAAAAGAACCATTATTCACATTGTTTCTATCTCCATTATCAAAACTTGATAACGAAATGAAAAATACTAATATTGGTAATAATCTTTTCATTGCTTATAAAATTAGTGTAAAATTACTAAAATCTATTTTGATCCTTAATCTTAATCTTACTTTTAACAACTATTGTACCAATATTACAAAAAAAAAGAAGCTCGGATAAACCGTGCTTCTTTTCATTAACCAACCAAAACTTTAAATTATGAAAACTTTACTTAAAGTTTACAGTAAAAGACACCACTCCTTTACTGCAATACAAAGATACGACAACTTATATGCTATGCAAGCATAGTAAAAAAATTTAACATTATTATATGATTTTGGCTTTTGGTGAAGTCCAAAAAATTGATTTTCTAAAATATTTATTAAAAAAATGAGGATTTGTTAATATTGTTTAAAACCAAAAACCCACATTCACAAACCAAAAATTTTCATTAGTTTCAGGGGTCCAGGTCGAAAATATTTCTATAGGGCCGATAAAAGTTTCAAGCCCATAACCAATGGCATATCCGCTGTACTCAGGTAAATCTAACCAGTCGGTTGTTTTAAACAAATAATCCTCAGCATTGGCATAGTTTGCAGCTAATATTAAATGATTTTTCCTGGCAAATCTCCAGTCGGCCTTCAATGTGGCTTTTACATAACTATTGGCTCCAAAACTCAAAAAATCGTAGCCGTAAAAAGGGGTGTAATTATTAATAAAATCGTTTCCGTACCCTCCAAAAATAAAATCTAATGAACTTAAATCATCAACCCCTATTTTAAAACCTCCTTCGGTAGTAATATTAAAGGCAAGGTTTTTCATTATAGGTGTAGAAAATCCAATTTTAGATTTTGCTATTGAAAATTCATTAAACTGGTTTGTATAATCTGAAGAATAAAAGTAAAAATTAAAATGGCCATCAAAATAAATACCATTTGTAGGGTAATATTTATTATCATAAGTATCGAGAATCAGGTAGCCGAAAAGGCTTAAATAATTGCTGTTATCAAAGACCAATTCCACATCATCTTCATCCATGACGGTTTCGGTTTCAATTTTCAGCTTTTTATGTTCAAGTCCGGTGCCAACAGTAAATTCTTCCCGGTAAACTGTTTGCAGGTAAATCTGGTTTGTTAAATCTTCAACTTCCAGACTTATTCTGCTCAGATCCTGTAATTCCTGGAAATCATAATTTAAAAAATCGGACCGGACCCCTTTCTGGAAAGAATTGTATGAGGACTTAATTCCGAAACTCCAATAGAAACCTTTGTCTAAAAAATAATCGAAGTTATACCTTAACCTGTCTCCCACAATAAAATCAAATGACATTACATCATCATTGAACAAAATATTTTTTGTCGTAAGATTTATTAACCCCGCTGTTTTATAGAGACCGTCATAGTGAATCCCTAATCTTAAAAAGGTTTCTATTCTGCTTTCAACCAAGTTCATTTTTACTGTATACCCCTCGTCTTCATTTTCGTATGCATAATAGTCAATTCGCCTGAAGTTATTTGTTGCCGCAAGATTATTTATTCCCTGGGCAAATTTTTCAAGTGAAATCTCTTCCCCCTTTTTATACCGCAACTTACCTCTAATATAAGCCCTGGAATATTTTTTATTTCCATTAATAATTATATTATTTAATAAAAATTTATCACTGGGTGTAAAAGGTTCAACATCTTCCAATTGTCCTATTTTTTCATTTTGAAGTAGTGACAGGCTATCTAACTGTTCTTTATTCTTTAACGCAGCCTCATACCCTCTTTTTACAATACTGTCGGCATCATTAAATGATACTACGGTATAATCGGTAATATCCGGCTTAATGTATATGTCTGTTTTTTTGGACTTTTCTATCATGTCTTTTACAGTCCGGTAATTATTTATCTGTAGTAAAATACTTGTGGCAGACTTAAGCGTTTCCCTGTTGTCTAAAGCATCCTGAACATCTACCCCAATAATGATATTAGCACCCAACTCCCTGAGTTCATCTACCGGGTAATTATTGACTACGCCACCATCTATAAGTAACCTTCCATTTATTTCGATCGGATTAAAAAGGGAAGGGAAGGCCCCACTTGCACTAATGGAATTCACCAGATTACCACTTTTTAGAATAACCGCTTCACCGGTTTCTATATCTGTTGCAATGCAAAAAAACGGGATGTTGAGTTTGTCAAAATCATCAACATCACTTACATGAAATAGCAACCTGGACAACATATTGTACACATTTTGTCCTCTGGATAAAGCCGAAGGTATTGAAATTTTAAAATTCTCAAAAGGAAGTGTTACTGCATAACGTTCACTATTCTTTTTCTCGTAAAAAGTTTTAGCGTTTCTGGGAATTTCGTCCTGAATTATACGGTCAAAATCTGTTGAAGTAAAAATGGAATCTATCTGTTTAGCGGAATAACCGGAGGCATAGAGTGCCCCGACTATAGCCCCCATGCTTGTTCCTCCAATATAATCTATTTTAATACCGGATTCTTCAATAACTTTCAATGCACCAATATGAGCAAGCCCCTTGGCCCCTCCGCCACTTAAAACCAATCCGACTTTTAAATCCGGATTTTCAGATTCCTGGCCGACACATACAAAAGTTGATAACAAAAGAAATATGAATGCCCATCGTTTTTTCACACCTTGAAGATAGCTAATTTCAATGAAAAGTTGCATATATTATTCGTGCTTTTGAAACACCGACAGCTTCGGTTAAATTTTCAATGGATGCTTCCTTAATCCTTTTAACGGACTTAAACTTTTTAAGAAGTTCATCGGCTGTTTTTTCCCCTATTCCTTCAATATTTTGCAATTCGGTATTTATAGCTGCTTTACTTCGCTTATTTCTGTGAAAAGTTATCCCAAATCTATGGGCTTCGTTGCGAAGTTGCTGTATAATTCTAAGGGTTTCCGATTTTTTATCCAGATATAATGGGATTGGGTCATCCGGATAATAAATCTCTTCCAGCCTTTTTGCTATACCCACAATTGCAATCTTACCTCTTAATCCCAATATTTCCAGGCTTTTTAAAGCCGAAGACAGCTGTCCCTTGCCCCCATCTATTATTATGAGTTGAGGTAAAGGTTCATCTTCTTCTAGCAGACGCCTGTATCTTCGGTAAACCACTTCTTCCATTGAAGCAAAATCGTCAGGGCCTTGAACCGTTTTAATATTGTAATGCCTGTAGTCTTTTTTACTGGGTTTGCCGTTTTTAAAAACTACACAGGCTGCAACCGGATTGGATCCCTGAATATTAGAATTATCAAAACACTCGATATGACGGGGTTCTACGGTCAATCTTAAATCCTTTTGCATCTGTAACATTATTCGGTTTGTATGCTTATCCGGATCTGTAATTTTTATTTGTTTAAACCGTTCTATGCGATAGAATTTAGCATTGCGTTCTGATAGTTCTAAAATCCTCTTTTTATCTCCCAATTTAGGAATAGTTACTTTAACCCCTTCTTCTGCCACAACCTCAAAAGGGACATAAATTTCTTTTGAATTTGAATGAAACCGTTCCCTAAGTTCAAGGATTGCGAGCTCTAACAATTCTTTATCTGTTTCCTGTAATTTCTTTTTTATTTCAATAGTATGTGCCCTTATAATAGAACCGTAGGATATCTGGAGAAAGTTAACATATCCATACATTTCGTCTGAAAGAATTGAAAAGACATCAACATTGCTGATTTTAGGATTAATAATGGTTGATTTTGCCTGATAATTTTCTAATATCTCTATTTTTTCTTTTATTTTCTGGGCCTCTTCAAACTGCATTTCAGCCGCCAAATCTTTCATCTGCTTTCTAAAATGGCTCAGAGAATCCTTAAAATTCCCTTTAAGTATCTCCCTTATAGCCGAAATATGTTGATTATATGCTTCGGAAGATTGATAATTTTCGCAGGGCCCTTTGCAATTACCAAGGTGATATTCCAGACATACTTTATACCTGCCGGCTTCAATTTTTCCCTGCGAAAGGTCATAATTGCAGGTACGAAGCGAGTATAATCCTTTTATGAGGTCTAAAAGGGTTCTTACAGTCTTCATACTGGTGTATGGCCCGTAATATTCCGATCCGTCCTTAATAAGTTTTCTTGTAGAAAATATTCGGGGAAAGCGTTCGTTTTTAATACAAATCCAGGGATACGTCTTATCATCCTTCAGCATCACATTGTATCGGGGCTGATGCTTTTTTATCAGGTTATTTTCTAATAACAACGCATCGGTTTCAGTCGGGACAACAATGTGTTTTATATCAACAATTTTTTTGACCAACACACGGGTTTTTCCGTTTTCGTGAATTTTATGAAAGTACGATACAACCCTTTTTTTAAGATTTTTTGCCTTCCCTACATATAATATTTTCCCTTCTTTATCATAAAATTGATAAACCCCGGGGCCAGGTGGTAAAGTTTGTAACTGGATCTCTATTGAAGGCACGCTCATAACAACGAAGTTAAAAAAACATTAAGCTCAAAACAATTTGTAATTGTAAATTTTCATCCTCAATTTCCATGCCTTAAAGATCAAAATTATGCTTGAAGTATCCTTGCCTATAGCTGAATGTTTTCAAAACAGAGTTTTCACTACCTTTGTGGCATGACTAAAGCCGAACTTCGAAAAAAATATAAAAAACTACGTGAAAGGTTACCTGAGGCTGATATTGAAAAAATGAGTATTGATATTGCCAATAATTTACTCAATATAAATATATGGAATAAAACATACTACCATATTTTTTTAACTATTGAAGAAAAGAAAGAGGTCGATACTTCATTTATACTAAGCATTCTGCAAGGAAAAGACAAAGAAATAGTTATAGCAAGAAGTGATTTTGAAAATTGTTCACTAACCCACTTTTTGCTGACAGATAATACCAAAATAAAAATAAATAAATACTTTATCCCGGAACCTGTTGATGGAATTGAAGTCCCGGAACTTAAAATTGATGTTATTTTTGTTCCTCTGTTAGCTTTTGATGAAAGTGGTAACCGCATTGGGTATGGAAAGGGGTTTTATGACAGGTTTCTTTCTAAATGTAAATCCGACAGTATTAAAGTAGGAGTTTCGTTTTTTGAGGCTGAAAAACAAATAAACCATACTTTTGATACCGATATAAAATTAGATTATTGTATTACACCCAATAAAATCTATTGCTTTACAGAGTAACTTTTAATTAAACCAAACAAATAGAGAAGTATAATGCCCTCAAATTCCCTGAAACACAATCCTTTTTTCTATGAAGAAGCTGCCGAGATGACAAAAACAGGCGGTTGGTATGTTGATACTGTAAATTTTAAAGTATACCTGGATAGCCAGGGCAAAAAAATTCTTGAATTACCGGAGGGAGTGTCTCCTAAAATAGAAAACGCGTTGAGTTTTTACCGAGAAGATCAACATGAGTTTGTAATTAAATTGCTCTACAAATGTCATACCTATGGTGTTCCATTTGAGGAAGAATTAAAAATGCTTACCTATAAAAAAAAGGAATTTTGGGTCAGGGCCATAGGAAAACCTATCTATGATGATAAAAAAATAATTGGTGTAAGGGGAGTGTTTCAGAATATAGATGAAAATAAACTGAGGGAATTGCGTATTATGGAATCATTGGAAGTAATTGCAGCCCAGAATTCACGCCTTTCTAATTTTGCGCATATTGTTTCTCATAATTTACGTTCACACTCCAGCAACCTCGAATTAGTTGTGCATCTTTTTGATACCTTGACCAATGAAGATGAAAAACTCAAATTACTGGAAAGTGTAAGGGATATTTCCGGCAGTTTAGCAAATACCATAGAGCACCTTAATGAAATCACAACCATTGAAAATAACAGGAATCAACAAAAAAGCCTGATCCGCTTTGAGGATATTCTTATGGGAGTAACAAATTCTATTAAACAAATTATAGAAAAAAATCAGACCACAATAAAGAGCGACTTTTCTAAATTAGAAGAAATTGAATACATTCCTGCATATTTAGAAAGTATTTTATTAAATTTAATAACAAATTCAATTAAGTACAAACACCCTAATCGTAAACCTGAAGTAATAATTACGACCTATAAAAAAGACCAGGCGAATTTTATGGAAGTCACCGACAACGGTTCGGGGATCGATTTGAACCTGTATGGAAACAAAATTTTTGGAATGTATAAAACATTTCATTTAAACTCAGATGCAACGGGCATCGGTCTTTTTATCACAAAAAATCAAATACAATCCCTTGGTGGAAATATTAGTGTTTCCAGTGAAGTTGATACAGGTACAACATTTAAAATAAGGTTTTAATTAATTATTCATGGATTCACCCATAAAACTAGGTTGCATCATTGACGATGACAACATGTATATTAGTTTATTAAAAAAAATTATTGAGTTGAAAAAGCTCTCCCAGAATCTGTTGGTTTTTAGCAATGGAAAAGAAGCCTTAGATCATTTTAAGTCTATTTTGCCAGGTAATGATGCAGAGAAAATTCCTGAAATCATTTTTCTGGACGTTAATATGCCTGTTATGGATGGATGGCAATTTCTTGAGGAATTTCTGCAAATTGAAAACAAAACAAAAAAATCTATTACAATATATGTGGTGAGTTCTTCCATAGACCCAAAAGATTATAAAAAAGCCAAAACTTTTTCATCTGTTACTGACTATTTAATTAAACCCATAAATATCAGTAAGATCGAAGAGATCTTTACCAGAGACTCGGCTTAATCATTGGTTTCCCCTTGTTTTTTTTTAGGAAATGCTTTTTTATTAAAAACCAATAATATTCCTACGCCTGTACTTATTGAAGTATCGGCTACATTAAATATAGGTTCAAAAAAAGTAAATCTGCTACCGCCGTAAAAAGGGATCCATTCCGGTAATATTTTATCTTTTATAAAAGGAAGCTGGAACATATCTACCACCTTTCCATGAAATAATGAGCCATAAGGATTACTAGAAAATAATGAAGCAACCTGTCCGTGACTATCGTTAAAAATCATTCCATAAAAAACAGAGTCAATAATATTTCCAAAAGCTCCTGCAAAAATTAAAGATATAGCCAATATTAAAACTTTCGGGTGATTTTTTTTAATTGAATCATACAGCCAGTATCCAATTCCGGTGATTGCCACTAATCTGAAGAGCGTTAATATTAGTTTTCCGGTCCTATCTGAAATAAAAGGTATAAAATCACTTAATTTTGTTCCCCATGCTGCTCCTTCATTTTCTATAAATAATAGTCTGAACCAGGAGAATATTTCTACTGTTTCGTACAATTCAAAATGAGTTTTGATATATATCTTTGAAAGTTGGTCAACTAACAAGATTGATACAATAATAAGGGATACTTTTTTTAATGACATAGTTAATCAATAACCTTATGCAGCTCAAATTTATGAGTGCTAAAAATAAGAATTTTATTTCTCTTAATTGACGTAAATATTACTATTCACAGTATTTAACAAATAATTATCAGGTAATAGTATTTAACCGGGCGAAATGAAATCTTTACAATATTATACTAAGTGCGTAAAAATATGAAGCCCTGCAAAAGCAGGGCATTTGTAAAGTTAAATTCTTGTAAAATTTATGCTTGCATATTTTTAGCCTCAATACTTAAAGTGGCATGTGGAACTAATTTTAAACGTTCTTTGTTGATAAGCTTGCCTGTAACCCTGCATATACCATAAGTTTTGTTTTCAATACGTACCAAAGCATTTTTTAGATCCCTTATAAATTTTTCCTGTCTAATTGCCAATGCTGTGTTTGCTTCTTTACTCATGGTTTCAGAACCTTCTTCAAAGGCTTTAAAAGTAGGAGAAGTATCATCGGTACCATTATTACCATCGTTCATATAGGCACTCTTTAATAATTCAAGATCATTTTTAGCTTTTACGATTTTCTCTTCGATTAAAACTCTAAATTCCTCAAGGTCTTTGTCAGAATACCTTACTTTAACATCTGTACTCATAATATTAGTGTTTTTGAATAAACAATCTGGTTTTAACTTCATCAAAAGCAATTTCCATACCACTATCCAGATGGTCTTCAAAGTTAAGATCCGCAGTGAGGGTTTCTGCTTTTATATAATCTATATTACTGGCTACTGCCTGCTCAACAAATCCGTCTTTTTGAAGTTTAACATCTATCTTGTCCGTTACTTCGAATCCGGAATCCTTTCTAAGATTTTGAATTCTGTTAACAAGCTCACGCGCAACGCCTTCTTTTTTTAAGTCGCTTGTTATAGTAACATCCAATGCTACAGTTATTGCTCCTGAGTTGGCTACTAACCACCCTTCAATATCCTGTGATGAAATCTCAACCTCATCGGCGTTCAATGTAATACTTTTTCCGTTAATTTCAACGGTGATTTCGCCCGTTTTTTCAATTTGTGTAATTTCTTTTTGACTCCACTCTTGTATTTTACTGGTAATCAGCTTCATATCTTTCCCAAATCGGGGACCTAATACCTTAAAATTTGGTTTAATTTGTTTTACAAGCACACCTGAAGCATCATCCAGAAGTTCTATTTCTTTTACATTTACTTCAGATTTTATGAGGTCTGCAACAGCCAAAATCTCATTTTTCTGAGCATCATCAAGTACCGGAATCATTATTTTTTGTAATGGCTGCCTTACTTTTATCATTTCCTTTTTACGTAATGACAACACCAATGATGATATTATCTGAGCCTTTTCCATTTTACTTTCCAGGGATTTGTCTACAAAATCCCTGTTAAAATCAGGGAAATCAGCCAAATGGATACTCTCAAACTGTTCTTTGCCTGTTGTATTTATGAGATCTTTATAGAGCCTGTCCATATAAAACGGGGCCACAGGAGCACTTAATTTAGCAACTGTAACCAAACAAGTATATAAGGTCTGGTATGCAGAAATTTTATCATGACCATACTCCCCTTTCCAGAAACGCCTTCTGCTTAACCGAACAAACCAGTTACTTAAATTTTCCTGCACAAAATCTGAAATAGCTCTTGTAGCTTTGGTAGGTTCATAATCTGCATAAGCATCATCTACCTTTTTAATGAGTGTATTGAGTTCGGACAATATCCATCTATCAATTTCCGGCCTTTCAGCTAAAGGAATATCATCTTCTTTATAGGTGAAATTATCAATATTGGCATAGAGGCTAAAGAACGAATAGGTATTATATAATGTTCCAAAGAACTTTCTTCTCACCTCCGCAATCCCTTCCGGATCGAATTTTAAGTTATCCCACGGATTGGCATTACTGATCATGTACCAGCGTGTTGCATCAGGGCCGTATTCTTCAATTGTGGTAAATGGGTCTACCGCATTGCCCAATCGCTTAGACATTTTTTGCCCGTTTTTATCAAGCACGAGTCCGTTGGATACTACATTTTTATAGGCTATCCTGTCAAATACCAGGGTTGAAATAGCATGCAGGGTATAAAACCATCCACGGGTCTGGTCAACACCTTCGGCAATGAAATCAGCCGGGAAAGACCCTCCTAAATCCTCCCCTAAGGGGAGGACTTTTAGTTCTTCATCCATGGAGACCACACCACTTATAGCCCCTCCTAAATCCTCCCCCAAGGGGAGGACTTCTAGTTCTTTCAGAATTCTGTCTAAAACATAATCTATATCTCCTATAACTTCTTCATTGGTAAAACGAATTACCTTGTATCCCAGGTCTTCTTCTAAAATTGCTGTCCTTAAAGTATCTGCTTCTTGTATTTCGGGTCTGAGATGGTAACCTCCATCTACTTCAATAATTAGCTTTTTTGTAAGGCATACAAAATCAACTATAAATTCATCTATAATGTGCTCTCTTCTAAATTTATATCCTTCAAGTTTTTTGCCTTTTAAAGACTCCCAAAGCACTTTTTCTCCTTCGGTAGGACTTTTTCTTCTTTGCTCTTTCAACTCTTTTAAAAGATGATAAGACGATTTCCTTGCAGTCTGATATTTAGGAGATTTTAATTCTCCCCCTTTGGGGGAGCTAGAGGGGGCCTCAAAAGGATAATGCCATTGTGCATAGGGCATTGCGCCTGAATCGAACCATACATCGATTAGGTCACTTTCGCGTTTCATGGGTTTTCCGGAAGGAGAAACCAGTACGATTTTATCTACAATATTTTTATGAAGGTCTATTTTATCATAGTTTTCATCACTGAGGTCACCAACTATAAAATCTGCAAACAAATCGGCTTTCAGGATACCGGCTTTAACCGCCTTATCCATTTCAGCTTTTAATTCTTCAACAGAACCGATCATGATTTCTTCCTTTCCGTCCTCTGTTCTCCAGATTGGCAAAGGGATTCCCCAGAACCTGGAACGAGAAAGGTTCCAGTCATTTGCATTCTGAAGCCAGTTGCCAAACCGGCCTTCTCCGGTTGCTTTTGGTTTCCAGTTGATGCTTTTATTTAATTCATACATTTTATCCTTTACATCAGTAATTTTTATAAACCACGAATCCAGCGGATAGTAAAGTACAGGTTTGTCAGTTCTCCAGCAATGCGGATAACTGTGTACATATTTTTCAACCTTAAAGGCTTTGTTTTCTTCTTTTAACTTAATGGCAATTTCTACATCAACGGATTTATCCGGTTCTGTTCCTTCATCATAATATTCATTTTTTACATACTTCCCTCCTATTTCGGGTAATTCAGCACGAAAACGTCCCTGCAAATCCACCAGCGGAACCAGGTTGTCGTTTTCATCTTTAACAAGCATGGGTGGTACTTCGGGAACAGCTTCTTTTGCTACCTTGGCATCATCTGCACCAAATGTGGGTGCTGTGTGTACAATTCCTGTACCGTCCTCGGTAGTTACAAAATCTCCTGTAATGACCCTGAATGCATTTTCAGGGTGTTCATAGGGTTGTGCGTATGGTAAAAGTTGTTCGTATTTAATCCCGGCCAGGTCAGCTCCTTTACATTCGGCTAAAACCTCATAAGGTATTTTTTTGCTGTCAGAAGTGAATTGTTTGTACTCTTCCTTGTTATCTGCTTGATAAAACTTGCCTGAAAATATTTTAGAAACCAGGTTTTTAGCAAGCACTACCTGAACAGGCTCGTAAGTATATTGATTAAAAGTTTTAACTAACACATAATCTATCTTAGGGCCTACTGTTAAAGCTGTGTTTGAAGGCAATGTCCAGGGAGTAGTGGTCCATGCCAAAAGGTGAATATCACCATACCCTTTCAGTAATTCAGGCAATGTTTCTTGTTTGGCATTGAATTGGGCGACTACCGTGGTATCGGTTACATCCCGGTAACACCCGGGCTGATTTATCTCATGTGAACTTAATCCTGTCCCCGCTTTTGGAGAATAGGGTTGTATGGTATACCCTTTATAAATTAATCCTTTGTCATAGATTTGTTTCAGCAACCACCAAACCGTTTCCATGTATTTTGGTTTATAGGTAATGTACGGATTGTCCATATCTACCCAATAACCTATTTTTCGGGTCATATCATTCCAAACGTCGGTATAGCGCATAACCGCTTTTTTACAGGCTGCATTGTATTCTTCAACTGAAATTTTTGTGCCTATATCTTCTTTTGTAATCCCCAGTTCTTTTTCAACACCAAGTTCTACAGGTAGGCCATGTGTATCCCAACCTGCTTTACGTTTTACCTGATATCCTTTTTGGGTTTTATAACGACAAAATATATCCTTAATGGCTCTAGCCATTACGTGATGAATTCCGGGCAGGCCATTGGCGGATGGCGGCCCTTCAAAAAACACAAAAGGTTCTTTGCCTTCACGGGAAGTTACACTCTTTTCGAAAATGTTGTTTTCTTCCCAATAGCTGAGAATTTCTTCTGCTACTTTTGGGAGATCCAATCCTTTATAGTCTCTGAACTTCATTACAATCTTTACGGTTATAGCCTTTACAAATCCTAATTAATACTGCCCTGGCAGAATTAATTTGCGAAAATACTAAATTTCAACAAATTGAAGGGTTAAGAAATGGTGAAAAGGATGGTGCAAGTTAATCATTCATGATTTAACTTAAATAATCTATTTGTGATAAGAAGAAATGTAAACTTAATTCTTTAACCCTTTTAAGGTGTACTAACATCAATTCGAGATAGAATTGATTGATTTTAGTGTTTCCTCTAAAAATTAGAAGAGAAAATTTTGTTTAATTCTCGCATTGTAAATCCTCATAAAAATATTTCATTGGATTATACCTCAGGTATTCTTTTCCTTTTGCTGACCTACAAAATTTTGGAGGATCCAGGGCAATGATTCCCTCTAAATTTTCAATAAACCATTCGGCATATTCACCATCTGCAAAGCTGGCAAGTTGTAAGGCCAAGGGGTAAAATTTTTCATTCTTTTCATAAATCACTTGTCCAAAAATCATGTTACTTGTATCGTAAAAGAAATTACTTTCATAAAGTTTATGATCCGGATATGTTGTTCCATAATACAATCCAAACTCGTCTTGGTTTGTTGGCACAAGTTTTATAAGAATGTTTTCAGGAATCTCTTTTTCAGAAAGATAAAATTCTGCTGCTTGATTTAAATTTTTTTCATAATCGGCCAACTTTCTATCGTCTTGAGGGATATTGTCCATGCTCTTTGTGACAAAAAGGAATAATGAAAATATCAGAATATAAAATGTTTTAACCATGATTGATACATTCAGATAATGGCTAAATTTACTTTAGTAATCAGTAATCAATGATTCATAAGGTATATTCAATTTCTCATGAAGATTTCTTATCATTTTGAGTGTTAATTTTCTTTTACGGCTAAAAATTTCTGAAACCCTGCTCTTGTACCCAATAATATCAGCCAGGTCTTTATTGGTCATTCCCATTTGTTCCATTCTGAATTTGATTGCTTCGATAGGGTCAGGATCGCCAATGGGATAATGTTCATCTTCAAATTTTTCAATCAGTATGGATAAAATTTCTGCTTCATCGCCTTCTTTTGAATCAACAGGGGCATGAAATATTTTCTCAAACCTCTTTAGTGCCTGATTATAGTCTTCTTCTGTTTTTATAACCTTTATATCCATAGCTTATATTTTATCTGCATCTATTTTATCGTAATCATTATGAGTTCCTATGAACCGAATAAATATCCATTGTCTTACATAATTTATATTTACGACCAACCGGTATTTATTACCACAAATATTAAACACAATACGCCCGCTTTTTAATATACTCGCCTTTGCATATTCAGCCTTTATATCAACCGGACTTTTCCAATTTGCTTTTGATGCTTCTCTATACCAGGTTTTTAGCTGATCTTTAGAATCCGCATGCTTCCCCCAGAACTCGCGCAGTATTTTTTTAGCGATTACCCTCATAGTATGTACGACAAATATAATAAAAAAGTTACCAAAATGGTAAAATTAATTAATTATTTAGTTAGTAACGATTAAGTCCACGAACTTAGGGTTTTTAGAGTGGGTAGTTTATGATGAATCTACCAATTCATTATAACCTTCAACTCTTCACTGGTTTTAGTTGGTGTAAACTCTATAAGGTCATAGTCTGCTATGTTATTCTTTATAAATGGATCTTCTGCTATAACCTCCAGTAATTTATTTTTATCGGATATTTTGGAAAAGATTATTCCGCCCGTTCTTGGTACTTTTCTTCCTGAAGCCTGAAAATTTCCAAGATCATACTGCTTGTTTAAATATTTGATATGACTATCCAGATGTTGGTCAACTTCCTCTAAAGGCACTTTGTAGGTTAATGAAATAATATACACTCCAAAAAATTATTTTAATTGTCAAATCAAATATTCTGCTTATTCAGTTCCTCAACGGCGTAATTTGCTGCGCGGGCAGTAAGAGCCATAAAAGTTAATGTCGGATTTTGCGTACCGGTTGAGGTCATACAAGCCCCGTCGGTTACAAACACATTTTTACAATGGTGTAACTGGTTCCACTCATTTAACAAGGAGGTTTTCGGGTCTTTCCCCATGCGTACCCCGCCCATTTCGTGAATGTCTAATCCCGGAGGTGCTTTTGTGTCACGCACATTAATATCAGTAAATCCGGCTTTTTCAAACATTTCAATGGACTGCTCTACATAATCATTTACCATTTTGTCATCATTTTCGGTCCAGGCACACGAAAGTACGATCTGCGGAATACCATATTTATCTTTTAACTCCGGGTGCAAACGCAAATGGTTTTCTTCCACCGGCACACATTCACCCATCATCCAGCTGCTAATGTGCCAGTCGCCTAATTCCGGGTTAAGAATATTTTCCCTGAGCTGATCACCAATGGGTTCGGTATCAGAATTGGTGCCTCTTCCACCGCTTATTCCAATGGCATACCCCCTTAAAAAGTCTGTTTCCTGTTTAAAAACATTCCGAAAACGGGGAACGTATGCATTTGTTGGCCTGCCTCCGTCGGTTGTTTTATCTTTCAAACCTTCATAGCGTGCACTTCCTTTACCACGGTAATTGTGCCATGACATATATTTGCCCAACAGGCCGTTATCATTTCCCAACCCATTCGGAAACCGGTTGGAAGTTGAGTTTAACAGAATAGCATTGCTGTTAAAGGTGGATGCGTTTACAAATATGATTTTTGCATAGAATTCAATCATTTCTTTGGATTCTGCATCTATAATACGTACGCCTGTTGCTTTTCCTTTTTCGTCATCATATATAATGGAATGGACTACTGCATTGGGCCTCATAGTAAGGTTTCCTGTTTTCATGGCCCAGGGTATGGTGGAGGAGTTACTGCTGAAATAACCACCAAAAATACAGCCACGGTCACACATACGCTGTCCCTGGCATTTATTTCTGCCCTGTTGTAAGTGAATTTCCTGCGGATCGCTTAAATGTGCACAACGTGCAGAGATGAGGTGACGGGTAGTACCATAATTTTCCTTGATTTTTTCCTTAAAGTAGGTTTCCACACAGCTCATTTCATAAGCTTTCATGACCTCACTGTCCGGAAGTTCCGGAAGACCATCCTTATCCCCGGCTATACCGGAAAATTTTTCAACATGTGTGTACCAGGGCTCAATGTCTTTATAACGAATAGGCCAGTCTACTGCAAAATTATCTCGGATGGGACCTTCAAAATCGTAGTCGCTCCAGCGTTGTGTTTGTCGCGCCCATAAGAGTGATTTTCCTCCTACATGATAACCACGTACCCAGATAAATGGTTTTTCAAAAACAACAGGTTGTTCATCATCCGGGAGTTGCCAGTGAAGGGTTTGTTCTCTCAGCCAACGTGCATTTTTATGGTGCTCCCTTTTTTCAAGCGGTACCGAACCCCTGTATTCAAATTCCCAGTCACCTTTGGATGCGGTGGGATAATCTTTTATATGTTTTACATCCCGCCCTCGTTCCAGGACTAATGTTTTTAAGCCTTTGTCACAAAGTTCTTTGGCAGCCCATCCACCACTTGCACCAGAGCCAATCACTATGGCATCATACGTTCTTTTTTCTTCGGAATCTATATTAAAATTTGCCATTATGCGCTTGTTTTTACATCCACACAGCCGTGATAACGACCGGGTGCTATTTCGTAGTTAAGATATTTTACCATTACTTCTTTAGAAGTTCTGAATCCTCTGATGGTTTGTGATTTCATGAGATCGAAGAAGTCTTTTTCCTGTTCATTTTCTGCAGTTGAAAATACCAGCAACAAATCTTCACGTTGCTTCTGGCTACATTCGGAGAAATCGGAACCATGAGTTTGCTCTGCTTTTTGTTCCAATACAGCAAGCTGAGTTTTAATATTTTCCTGTACTTCTTTCTCGTAACATTTTTCAAAAAGCCTTTCCAAGAATTTATCGGTACCAACAGACAATGCTCCAATGGAAGTTCCTGCCGGAATAATAGTATCGGCTATTGAGGAAAGGGTGTTTTTTTCTGTGGATGTAAAAAAAGAGGATTCTTCAGCCACCGAAGTATCGGAAGAACCTGTGGAATCTTTGCAACTTAAAAAATAGGAAAATGCTGCTAATCCTATAGTTCCGGCGGCAATGTTTTTTAGAGACTCACGCCTGTTCATAATATGTATTGGTTAGTTGATAGAAAATAAATATAGTGATTGTATCTTCAAACCTGGCTTTACCGACGGAAATTTTAAGTTTTTTTTAACCAAATTAATTCTACACACCTGCCTCTTCAATGGTTTTAAGTGTTTTCTCCAGGCCGGTTTTGGCAACTTCCAATAAATCCCGGGAATGGTATTCAGGATTATAGAGTTCCAGAGAAACGCAGCCTGTAAATCCGCTTGCTTTTAAATCCTGTAATATCTGCGGAAGCGGTAAAATACCGTCACCCGGGTAAACACGGTGTTTATCTTCCATGTCTTTAAGTTCCATGTTTTTAGGGGCGTCGTTATATTGAAAAATAGCGAACATCTCACCTTTAAGCAGTTTTAGTCCGTTAAAGCCACCTTCACTGATGTACATATGAAACACATCGGGAATAATTTTAGCCTGAGGATGGTTAGTGTCCAAAGCTATCTGTGCTGCCTGTCCCATGGTTTTAAGCGGAAACATTTTTACAAAAACCAGGGCCGGGATCACATTATATTCTTCAATACCAATTTCCAATAATCTTTTATAGCAGGAAGCCACAAATTGGGAGTCATAGTTTTCCCCAACCTTATTGGGGATGGCCTGTACGTATGTACACCCGATCTCAGAAGCCATTCGCATACGGTTCCGGGTATCTTTAAGGGATTCCTGAAAAGCTTCTTCGGTTTCCGGAAGACATCCCCACAGACCAATCATGCTGGGAACAAAGAGTCCGCTGTCTTTAATCTTCCGGCTAAGTTTTTTTAAGTCACCTCCGGCTTCTTCGTATTCTGCCAATTCCCAATCCCATGGTTCCAGAGCATCATAGCCTGCTTTAACAGCTATATCCACTTTTTCTTCGAGGTTTTTAGCTGTACGAATGGTAGCAGTGTCCAGGCAAATGGGCCATGGGCTCCTGCCGTTCTGGTATCTTTTTTCTTTTGTGAGTGTATGGGGTGTTTTTTCATCAGGTGAAAATGCCAGTGCCGTGGCCGTACCGGCTATGCCCAATGCAGCTGTGCTGTAAACAAATTTTCTGCGGTCCATTTTGGTTAGTTTAATTTTTAAAGATGGAAGTTATTATTTTTATTCTAATTCTGAAAATTAATAAAAGATCCGGTAAAGCTTGTTGCATACATTAACTTGAACATTCCTTATTCTCCATAGGCCACATGAAAATATTGTGTGACACCTGACTTTCCTGTATTGAAGTTCAACTCAATTATTTTCCCGGTATTTAATGGAGCGACAGGTGTATATCCTTCATTTATCCCGGCTAAAAATTCTTCACTGTAAAGCTCTTTATAATCATGTTTTTCTATTTTTCTAAGTGCTTTATACCAATGTTCGTAAGGAATTGGTATCCATAAAACAGTATTGGAATCTTGTTGAATTAAATAGGGAGATTGAGGTATAAACCGGCTACCATTCATTGAAATTTTTAAATCTTGTGGGTTTATTTTACCTCCCCGCCGAATAGCCAGGTATAAATCAGTACCAGCGTTCCATTCGGCGTTATTTGGGCCACCGCCTTGATGGCCTTTATCAAAAAGATTATATTCAATGTTATTTGCAATAATAGCCTCTGTTTTGAAATGCATCCATTGCCGGATCTCCTGACTATCTTTTTCAATGGAATATTTGTCATCTATTTTATAAAAGCCATAAACCACAAGATCATTTTGCGCTTTAGCATTAAGTAGAATGAACAAAAATACGAGAAATGTAAAAATTTTTTTCACCTAAACCCAGGATTAATTTTGATTTGAAACTACCATATTACGCTTTTAAGATAAAAAAACCAATTTAAGACTTAAATTGTTGTTTTTGAATCCTGAAAATATAAACTTCATTATTATTATAAATAGTTTGTTTATCTATTTTCATTCCGTTTTTTAATGCTACTTTTTGTGAAGGGGTATTTGTGAGACTGATGATAGAAATTAATGATTCTGAAAAATTATTTTCAAAAGCAAAATCCCTGCATTTTTTTGCAGCTTCAGTGGCATAACCTTTGTTCCGGAATTCAGTCAGAAGGGAATAGCCTATTTCAAGTTCGGTAATGTTATCTACAATTTGCACCAGGAGTCCGCAATGGCCAATAAGTCTGCCGGTTTCTTTTTCAATAAGGGCATTCATGCCTCCCAGACCATTTTCATACCGATGGAATTGCTTTTTATACCAGTTTTCACATTCATTTTCCGGGGTTTGGTTTTCTGAAACCCAATGAATGGAGGATTCAGGGTCTTTAAAAAAATCGAGCCAGGTGTTAAAATCCGATTGCTTAATTTTCCGGAAAAGAAGTCGTTCTGTTTCCCGGCCGTCCAGTAGGTATTTCATTATTAAAAATTAATTATCTTTAAAATGTTTCACATTTTCCATTGCTTTCGGATGTTCCGTTTTTATTTCCGGCATTACAGTTATTTCACCGGTAGTTTCAAGAACAATTGCTTGTATATCTTTAAGATCTCCAATACCTTTTTCACGGGCAGATAAGTAAAGTTCTTCGAGGGTAATTCTTTCTTTTTTTATAACATCGTCCAGGATTTCACCTTTATAAAGCAATAATGTAGGTTGGCTTGTTATTATTCTCTTTACTTTTTTAAATCTTACAGATAACCAGGTAATTACCAATTGCAAGAGAATGAGTAAGAGAAAAGCTAAGACACCATCTGCCAGGGCAACATTTTTATTTAAAGCCACGGTTGCTAAAGCAGATCCCAATGATATAGTTACTACAAAATCAAAGGCATTCATTTTAGATAATGTTCTTTTGCCAGAAGAACGTAGTAAAAAAATCATAGCAACATATGCCAGTATAGTAATAATAAGTGTTCTTATAATGCTTTGCCAACTATCAAAAAAAATATTTTCCATAGAATTGGTTTTAAAGATTAATATTAATTGAACAGCAAAGAAGGCGGAGGTATAAAATTAGAAAAATTGAAAAACAGCTTAGTGATCTATTCGATTTAAAATTACCTCAAAGGAATAAACGGTCAGATAACCTTAACGGATTAATTTAAATATTTGCTTTTCAGCGGCGAAAGAAAAGGGTGAAAAATTTTTCACCCTTTTTAAGTATTAATATTTCTTGAAATCAATTCTATAAAGTCCTGAAATATTCAACCAGGGCTTTGGCATCTTCTTCTGTAAGGTTTTGATCCAGCATTCTTACATTGTTGTGTTCTTTAAGTAACTCCATGGCAATAGGGTCTTCATCGAGCATTTGCTCAGGATTTAATATCATATTCATTACCCATTCCACGCTGCGTCGTTCAAATATACCTTTTACGGGAGGGCCAATGAGTTTCTGATCAGTTTTGTGGCAAGCAGTACACATTTGTTTAAAAACTGTTTCACCTTGAGCGGCCAGTTCGGTATTTACTTCTCCTTCAAAAGTATAAGATGTAATAGGTCCAATACCTTTATTCTCCATATTGGCTCCTGCTGCTGCGCTATCTTTTTCAACTTCTAAAGTACCTGTTGTTGTGGTAGTATCAGATGTTGTTTCAATTGCGGGCTCAGGTTGTACATCGTACTGAAACTTACCTTTTTTTTCTTCTTTTCCTCCACAGCCCATTAGTATTATTGCGGATAATGCAGCGAATGTAATTTTTATGCTTTTCATTGTTTAGTATTAAATTTAAGTTGCTAAGATAAAAAATTAAAGCTTTAATTTTTGATTAAAATAAATGAACCTAATTGTAAATGGTATAAGCTATATGGAATTTATGCTTGAGTAAACTTACAGCATTTCTTCTGTAAACCTCATAGCTCTTTTTTCATTGTAATACACATTGTCCTTTTCAAAAAAACCTACATGTCCACCATATTCCGGCAATTCTAAAAAGAGGGAAGAATGGTCCCGGGCCTCCTTTACAGGATAACATTCGGGAGAAAGAAATGAATCATTTCTGGCGTTTATTATTAATGTGGGAATTTTAATTGAAGGCAGGAACTGTAGGGAACTACTCTTTTCATAATAATCCAGTGCATCTGTAAAGCCATGTGCTTTAGAAGTGTAAAAATCATCAAAATCTTTTAGGGTTAAAATTTTTTTTAAATCTTCGTCATTTATTTTATCCGGAAAAAGTTGTTGTTTCCACTTCAATTTTTCTAGAAGGTGCTTTTTAAACCGTTTAGCATACAACGCGTTTTTTAATTTATGTAGTTCCAGCATGGAACCAAATAAAAAACAAGGCACGGAAACAGCCACGGCTGCTTTTATTTCTTTGGGAATATAATTTCCTTCTCCCAGGTATTTTAAGGTTATGTTCCCTCCCAGGCTGAAGCCTTTTAATACAATTGCATCGTACTTATTCAATGACAAAATATGGTTAATGATAACCTGGAGGTCATCCGTAGCGCCGGAATGGTAAGAGCGGTATAAATTATTAACTTTTCCACTACAACTTCTGAAGTTTAAACATACAGCATCAAAACCGCTTTCATTAAAAATTTTTGCAGTTCCGGTCATATAAGGTCGTTGTGCATTGCCTTCTAAACCGTGCATTACAATAATGACTTTCCGGGTTTTTTTATGCGCAAATGACCAATCGAGATCTAAATAATCACCGTCATCTAATGCCAGGGACTCCCGCTCCTGTGTAACCCCATTCACCTTCCGGAACAATCCAGCATAGATCGTAGAAAAGTGTCCGTTTTTAAACAGGTAGGGAGGTTTGTAATGAGAATTAGTAATTGGCATTTTTCAATTTATAAAAGTAAATATAATAAGCAAATGCAAGATAATTTAAAATTAATATGCGTGCATAACAAATGTTTTATAATTTTACAAAAAAAGCTGATTATGTACCTTAAAGAATTTGAAATACGCTGGAATGATTTAGATGCGAATCGCCACCTGGCCAATAAGGCTTATATTGAGTTTGCTGCACACACCCGTATGTCATTCTTAATTGAAAATGGCTTTGACTATAAAGTGCTGTCTAAACACGAATTAGGCCCTGTGGTTTTTTATGAACATATTTACTATTTTAAGGAGGTTTTTTCTGGGAAACCGATAAAAGTTTCTTTGGAATTGATCGGCCTAAGTGATGACGGCACATTTTTTGAATTTAAACATAATTATTACGACGCCAAGGGTCGTAATTTTGCACATTGCGAAATGATGGGAGGGTGGATAGACCTAAAAACCCGTAAACTCACAGGACTTCCCGATGCGTTATTGCAATATTTTAATAATATTGATCGTCCGGAGGATTTTAAGGTACTTACTCGGGAAGATACCCGGAAGTATGTTAAAAAACCGGTGGATCTTCAGTAATTTACAGGAAGATAACTTCAATTATTCCAGATTTAATTTCTCCCGGTTTTTAAGTTCAATTTTTCGTTTTTCCCAGCTAGAAGCGATCTCACCGTGACCCATGAGCTTGAGCTGTTCCCATTTAATTTTGGTGTCAAGATAATAACCTTCTTCTATTTCATTCATAAAAGTTAAGATCTCTTTCAAAAATTCTTGCAATTGTGAAAAAGGACCTACTATAGAACTTTGCTGCAGTTCACGTAATTTGTCATCTACGCACAATTCATGAAGCAAAAGCAGGCGGGTTACATGAAAAATTGCCTCTTTTTCATTGTTTTCGTACAACGCAAGACGTGTTAAGAGTAAAGTGGGTGCACTATACATACCCTCGCCTTCTTCTTCAGTTTGTTTTGCAAGCGATTTAATTTTTTCCAAGCCTGGCTTTTTTATATTTCCCGGATATAAATAGCAACGTTCCAGGAATTTGGTATAATGCATTAAAACCGATCGATTGGAATGTACTTTGTCTATAAATTGATCATAGAGTAAAACAGCTTTGGTTAAGTAAGTATTTGCTAAATTATATTCTTTATTTTTGAGGTGAATATTGGAAATAGCTTCCCAGGTCTCTGCGAGATAATTGACTTCAAACGCTGTATCTTCCAGTTTATCAATTAATTTTTGAAAAAGACGAGCTGCATTTTCCAATAAGTCAATCTTACCTAACCTGATTCCTTCTGCTTTAAAAAAGAATGCAGCCTCGGTTAAATCAATCCTGGTAGTGTTTTCTCCCTGCCATCGCTTTGCTTCATTTATCCAGTATACATACTCATTTTCAGGAAAAGAAGCCAGATCATCCTTGAGCCAGGCCAGATACTCTCTCAACCTTTTATATGCCAGGGCTAAAGGAAGGGAAGCATTACTATCATAATCAATGCTGGTTCTTACAAACTTTTTAAACTCTTCAATTTCTTTTATTCTATATTCGTTCCATTGCCGGTAAAGTTCCTCAATGTCATTATTTGTATCTATTTTTCGAACTTTTCTGTTTTTATAAGGAACATACAATAGTTTAAGGTAAGAAAACCAGTCGCCTTCCACAGGATTAATTTTAATTGATTTTTGAATATAATGTATTGACTTTAACCAGAAATCCGGGTGATAATGGTTGTACTCAGTCATCATTTCATATACAAGTCCTAAATTGCGATTACCTTCCTGTTTATTTTCAGGAGATTCATTTAAAAATCGATTTATAATATCAACCGATAATTGAAAATATTCGTTAACCTTATCCGGGTATTTTTCAATAGCATCTTCTAATAAAATCATATGTGCACTAACATATGCTTCGAGCAAATCGTTTTCTAACAGCAAACTCGCTTTATCTAAAACAGGAAGTAAAAGTGAAATACCATAATCAGTAAGTTTACTACAGGCAAAATCATAATTCATATCACAAAAAGAGTCATAATATGCTTCACCCAGTTCTTTTTTTTGTTCTATAGTACCTTTTTTTAAGTATTTATCAAAAATATTGTCTAATTCATCAAGGTTCAGGTTTTTAACCAATCTTTTAATATATGTTTCCCCAAGCCTTTTGTCTGCATCTTCACTTTCTAAATAATAATTATCAACATACACATGGTTTAAAGTTCCCATGAAACTATTTTCATAAGGATGTTGAAAATAAACTTCATCAAAATAATACACAGTGAAATAAAGTCCAAAGCTATCTTTATGATACTTATTTTGTTTTTGGCGGACAATTAGTGCAAAATAATCCGTCTCGGACAGGTATTCAAAATAGTTTGCTCCATCATTTTGAGTTCTTTCTATGACATAAACGGGAAACTCTATGGACAATTCTTTGATTTGAATATCTTTATGTCCGGCATTTTTAAACAAATTTAAGTAATCTACCCCTTCAATTTCATTGTTATAAACTGCTGCCACCCAGCATAGATTTCCGGATTTAACTTCTATAATGTACATTGATTATTTTTATGATTTCGATAAGAGAGTTGCCTCATGATTTATAGGCGCAAAGCTACTAAAAAGTTTAACAAACAATAGTTATACCGGCTCCTTCGGCCTTTTTGTCACCAGGTATACCCCGGTAAAAATAAGCAAGGCGGCTATCAATTTTACGTATGAAAGGGAATCACTTCCAACAAGAACAGCAAAAATAGCAGCCACAAGTGGTTGCAGGTATATAAAAACACTTAGTGTAGACGCTTTTAATTCATTAAGCGCATACACATTAAGTAAATAGGTTAAAAAAGTTGTGCCTACTACAACAAAAACCATTGCAAGTAACACTGTGGCAGGCAGATTAAACCAATCTACAGCAATAAACTCATTAAAAGTAAAAGGAATATTTATAATGACCCCTAATAAAAATGCCCATTTTAAAATAGTAAAAGTGTGGTATTTTTCTGTTAAAGGCTTTACCAGAATTAAATATAAACCGTAGCAGGCAGCATTTATAAAGACCAGGAAGTTACCCAGTGCAATATTAGTGGCATCCTGGTTGGGCTCGGCACCATAAAAAATAAGGACTAGAGTACCTATAAGCCCAATAAAAACCCCGGATGATTTTAACCAGGTTATTTTCTCCTTAATAATTAAAGCAGAGAGGATTAATACCAATATCGGGCTTGAGGTCATAATCACTGCACTGTTAATAGGGGTGGTATAATCCAGGCCTGTGAAAAAGGAAAGCATGTTGGCAGCCATACCAAAAACAGCTACACCAATAAAACGAGGCCAGTCTGAAACGGCTACTTTTTCATTTTTATAAAACATACTAAATACCCAGAATAAAACGGAAGCACCTACCACTCTTAATAATATAAAACCAAAAGGTTTAATGTGCAGGGGCATAATACTTTTGGCGATAGTAAAATTAAAGCCATAAATAAATGTGGCAATAAAAGCGGCAAGTAATGCTAATGTTCTTTTATCCATTCGGATTTGTTTATGCATCAATGGCTAATTTGGCATCTTCTACGGTATTTTTACTGTTTCCGACAAAAATTTGATTATCAACTATAATTACAGGCCGTTTTAAAAAAGTATAATGTTCCAGGATAAAATTTTTAAAGTCTTCTTCATTTAAAGTTTCTTCTTTTAAACGCCTTTCTTTATAAAGTTTAGCTTTTTTGCTGAATAACGCCTCATATGAACCCGCCATTTTTTTCATTTCCTCAAGCTGTTTCACAGTTATAGGGATCTCTTTAATATCCTGAAGCGTAAAATCAGGAGTAGGTTTCAACTCTTTTAAAATTCTTACACATGTGCTACAGGTTTTTAAATAGTATATTTTTCTCATTAAAAATAAGTTATGATCATTAAGAATGTTCAAATTTAGACTATATCTTAAAAAGTTCCGTTTATAGTTATTTAAAAATTAATATTATATTTGATCATAATAGCCACCAAATGAAAAAACACCTTTTATATATTTTTCTGCTCGTTCCCTTTTTATACATTCATGCACAATGTACCGGAAGTTATGGCGAACCGGTTTTTACGGAAACTTTTGGGGATAATTCCGGCACCGGTGATACCTATGGGCCTGCATTGCCAGCGGGCGTAACTAACTACACTTATATAGCAACCAATAATGTTGTGGATGGACAGTATACAATATCTACCAGTCCCCAAAATGCATTACCCAATTTTTTTGATACTGAAGACTATACGGAAGATGCAGCTGGCGAAGGTTATATGCTCATAGTAAATGCTGATTTTGATCCCGGTGAATTTTACAGAAGAGAGGTCCCCGGCTTATGTGAAGGGCAATCTTTCGAATTCTCAGCCTCTTTTATGAATATATTACCCAGTACAGATAGTTGTAACCCCAATGTTCCGAATAATGTAACATTCCGGATAGAAGATGGCAGTGGTGGTTTATTAGAAGAAATAACTACCGCAAACATTAATCCGACTACCTCTCCCGAATGGGTAAGGTATGCATTTGGTTTTGAAGTACCGGTTGGAGTTACTGAAGTTGAAGTTGTGCTGATCAACAATGCTCCCGGAGGATGTGGT
The DNA here is from genome assembly GCA_937901915.1 of uncultured Flavobacteriaceae bacterium. Taxonomy (GTDB): domain Bacteria; phylum Bacteroidota; class Bacteroidia; order Flavobacteriales; family Flavobacteriaceae; genus Abyssalbus. The sequence goes on along the minus strand of CALGUD010000153.1, from coordinate 39,256 downwards.
AATGACCTGGCTATAGATGATATAAGTTTCAGGGCTTGTAGCAGCCTTACAACAGTAAATACAAATTATACAGATTTTGATGAGGGTGTATGCCCCGGCGATACAGTTGATTTAACAGCGATCATAGAAGGAAATACTTCTCCAACACTTATGTATCAATGGCAGGAAAGCGTTGATGACGGAAGTTCGTGGACAGATATAGGTGGTGAAGTGTCAGCCAATTTCTCTGCATCAGGATTCCAGGACGGACATATGTACAGATACATATATTATGAAACTGTAAATGCAGGGAGTCCTAATTGTCATATAGTTTCGGAGCCTATTACGGTTAATTATTATGATATCAATTCTAACATTACCGTTAACAATCTTGGACAATGTGATGTGAATGGAGTTGAGTTTGGACTTGAATTTGATCTTACTGAGGTTATACCACAAATTATTGGTGAAGATGACCCGACTAATTATGATATCTCATTCCATAATAGTTTGCTTGATGCTCAAAATGACACAGGTGAAATAGGTAATATCACAGCTCTTCCTAACACATCATTTCCTACACAGGAAGTTTTTGTGAGGGTTTATAATAATGAAAAAGGTTGTTTAAGTAGTAGCCCTATTGAATTTTTATTAGAAATCTATGGTGCACCAAATATAAATACTCCGGTAGACCTTGTACAGTGCGACGATGATGCAGATGGGATTTCCGTATTTGATTTAAGCAATGCAAACCCGCTTATTACAACAAATCCGGCTTTTACAATAACCTATTATAATACGCAAGTTGGTGCCGATACCCAGGATCCGACAGATGAGATTACAAGTTTGGTAGGTTTTTCCAATGCTTCCGCTTCGCAGGTATTTGCGAATGTAAGTGACGGGGAATGCTTTAGTGTTGCTGAGGTTAACTTAATAGTAACATTATCTGATATCCCGTCCGGTTTCAGGGTAAATATTGATCAGTGCGATGACAACACCACAGGTGGAGTTACAAATGATGGAATTGCCACGTTTGACTTCACCGATGCATCAGCCCAGATCATTGCACAGCTTACTACACCGGGTAACCATGAAGTAACCTATTATCAAACACAGGTAGATGCCATTAGTGATATTAATCCCATCACCAATACAACTAGTTACCAGAATACAAGCTCACCTTTTTCCCAGGACCTGTATGTACGGGTTACAGACATTGACACCCAATCCTGTGCGGGTTTAGGTCAATATGTATCCTTAAGTGTAAGCCAGCAACCGGAATTTGAAGTGGAGAGCCCGCAATATATTTGCCTTAATGACCTTCCCAAAACATTAACTGTTTTAAATCCACAAGATGAATATGAGTATGTATGGTATAGAAACGGCAATGACCAAACAGGGGTGGTTGGGCTGGACATTATTGCAGAAGTATACAGCCCTGGCACATATACAGTAATTGCCAGCAACCCTGACGGCACTGAGTGCAGCACCGCAATGGAAATAGAAGTTCTGGCTTCCAGTATTGCTACTATTACAAACGTTACAACCGACATTGCTGTTCCTAATGGTACTATTACCGTAAATTTTGAAGGCTACAGTGATGACTATGAATATAACATAGATTTTTTACCTTTTGAAGACACTAATATTACACAATTATCAGGTTCCCAGGGTGAAGTTTATACCTATGAATCTTTTATAGAAAACCCAATGGGGGGATACCAGATCATAAGGGTACGGGACAGGCATGGTTGCGGTGTGGCAATTGAAGAAGTTTGTGTGCTCGGTTTTGCTAAATTTTTTACCCCTAATGGTGATGGCAATAATGACCGCTGGCAAATATACGGAATGGAAGAGGCCGAATGTGCCCGGGATGCCGTTGTGAGCATATTTGACCGGTATGGTAAACTCTTAAAACAATTTTCTTCGGGTGATGAAGGCTGGAATGGTACATTTAACGGCAGGCCGGTACCCGCAACAGACTATTGGTTTACAGTTCAGTTCCAGGATGAAAACTTCGACTTATACAAAGGGCACTTTAGCTTGAAAAGATAAATCTATGATTGAAAAACAATTTGATATTCTTGAAAAAACAAGAAAAGCTGTATTAGCAGCTATTAATGACCTTACCTTAGAACAAATAAATATAATACCGCCCGGATTCAACAATAACATAGCATGGAATTTTGCGCATCTGGTGGTAACCCAGCAAATTCTTTGCTACAGGTTTTCAGCGTTAGAGTGTTATGTGAGTGAAGAGAGTATCATCAACTATAAAAAGGGCACTGCTCCGAACCCTCATGTGAAAATGAGTGAAAAAGACCTCCAGCAGTATAAAGAATTATTCGTGCTCAATATTGATCGGTTAAAGAAAGATTATGGCCAGGGTAGGTTTAAAGAATATAATACCTATACAACCAGTATGGATATTACGTTGGCTAGTGTGGAAGATGCCATTATGTTTAATAATATGCATGAAGGAATTCATCTAGGTACCATTCGTACTTTAAGAAAGCTTGTTTAATCTGTTGCCTGATTTTGGAGAAAAAGGCTTTAAACAAAAATAATATTATGTTCATTTTTGTCTTGACACAACCTTTCGTGCTTACGCTAAAGCTTCAGCGACACGCGTGCGCTCAAGGTGACAAATGCAAAAAAGAAACAAATAAGGAGAAGGAGCCATAAATTGAAAATTTTTACTTTCTACCAAAATTAAAAATCAGAAATTCTTATTGAACCCTTATTCTTTAAATCTTAAATATTCACGGACTTCTTCATATGGGATCAGTAACGTAATACTACCTTCCGAATACACATTGACTTCATACGGATTATAAATAATTTCAATCCCCTGTTCCGTAAATCCGATATTTTCCGGTAGTACAAACACATCATCCTCAAACATAAATCCGGTACTGTTTATACTTTCGCCCGCCGGTATGTTTTCCTGCTGCCTGAATTTTTTCTCTACAACAGACTTAAATGATATAATATCCCTGAATATTTCATCTTTTTCCATTGGCTCGCCTGTTTTCAGGTCAAAATTTAAAAAAGTAATCCCACTATAGCCATGCGCACCTCCGGTAAATAAATAGTGTTCAAACCTTATACTGGTCATGTGGGTATCCGCATAAGTTACCTGTCCGTTAATATTCGCCTCCCAACCTACGATATCTTCCGGGGACTCCTGCTTTAAATTAGAATACTCATTATTAAAAGTTAAAACTGCCTTATCTATTGTTTCGGGTGCTTCACTTTCGTTAAAACTCAATAAATCTATAATATAATGAGCTATTTCGTTATTAATTTTTGATGTGGACTCATTTTCAGGTACGGCTTCGGGAAGTATAATGTTTATCACCGGACAATCATCACAAGTTTGAGGTGAAATTGCTTTAGGAAGAAATGAAATTTTCGTTTCTTCTTCACAACCGGCCAAACAAAAAAACAGTGATAAAAAATAACTGTATTTTTTTAATAGTCTATAATTTTTCATTCCTATAAAGATACTCAGAAAAAGAAACGGAAAGTAGTTTTCAAGGATGAATTTAACGCGATCCTATAGGACGTATTTTTAAGGAAAATGTATCTTTGAAGCCACAAAAGAGAGATATTATTTAATTATTCTACTATGGACGATAAGATTAGAGCATTTATGGAGGAAGTTACTGCCCGTAATGCACATGAACCTGAGTTTCTTCAGGCTGTACAGGAGGTTGCAGAAACAGTAATTCCTTTTATAGCTCAACAAGGCATTTATTATGGGAAGAATATTCTTTTAAGAATTGTTGAGCCGGAAAGAGCTATTACATTCAGGGTTCCATGGAGAGACAGTAAAGGCGAGATACATGTAAACAGGGGTTATAGGATTCAAATGAATTCTGCAATAGGCCCTTACAAAGGCGGTTTGCGTTTTCACCCTACTGTGAATATGAGTATCTTAAAATTCCTGGCTTTTGAACAGGTGTTCAAAAATAGCCTAACTACACTACCTATGGGCGGAGCAAAAGGAGGTGCTGATTTTGATCCCAAAGGAAAGTCGGATGACGAAGTTATGAACTTTTGCCACAGTTTTATGTCTGAGCTTTACAGACATATAGGGCCACATACAGACATACCTGCCGGCGATATAGGGGTTGGTGCAAGAGAAGTAGGCTATATGTTTGGAATGTATAAAAAAATTAAAAATGAATTTACAGGGGTATTGACAGGGAAAGGACTCACCTGGGGAGGGTCATTAATGAGGCCTGAATCTACCGGATATGGTACCGTATATTTTGCACAAAGCATGCTCGAAACAAAAGGCGACGGCTTTACGGGAAAAACAGTCGTAATTTCGGGTTCTGGCAACGTAGCACAATACGCCGCAGAAAAAGCCAGACAGTTAGGGGCCATTGTAACTACTCTTTCTGATTCTTCAGGTTTTATTTATGATAAAGACGGCATTGACGAGGGAAAACTGGCTCACGTAATGTATTTAAAAAACGAAAAACGAGCCCGTATTCATGAATACCTGGAAAAATATCCAAAAGCCGAATTTTTTGAAGGTAAGGCTCCATGGGGCATAAAAGCAGATATTGCATTGCCTTGTGCTACACAAAATGAATTAACCGGTGAAGATGCAAAAATGCTGATAGCAAACGGATCTATATGTGTAGCCGAAGGTGCCAATATGCCGTCTACACCGGAAGCCATTCACGAATTTCAAAACGCTAAAGTTTTGTTTGCCCCCGGAAAAGCTTCCAATGCAGGAGGTGTCGCTGCTTCTGGCCTGGAAATGTCACAAAACGCTGTACGTATGTGTTGGACACGTGATGAGGTGGATGAAAAACTTAGGTGTATAATGAAAGACATACACAATACGTGCATTGAATATGGACAGGAAGGTGACCATATAAATTATGTAAAAGGGGCAAATATTGCAAGCTTTTTGAAAATAGCCGATGCTATGCTGGCTCAGGGAGTTGTATAGGTTTCGGTATACGGTTAATTAACGAGACTGTCTAAACGGTGTATAAGTTTAAATGAAATTATTTGTCAGGTTGAGCGACCCCGAAACGTCGGGGGAAAATTACGGCTATAGTTCTCGACTGCGCTCGAACAAACAGTTTTAATACCTTTTTAGACAGCCTCCTTATTTTTAGATCCTGCTGTAATTCCCTGAATGATAACATGGCGGACCGTCCTCCTTCCACTTTGCCGGAGGGAAACCGGATTTTCAAAATGACTTGCTTATTACTCACTTTATAAGATATGATTGTAACCACTAAAGCCATTGTCTTATCAGCAATAAAGTATAGTGATACCAGCCTTATTGTAAAATGTTTTACTGAAAGTAATGGTATTAAATCATACTTACTGAAAGGGGTATTGACTTCTAAAAAAGGAAAGTTAAAAACAGCTTATTTTCAGCCGCTTATGCAACTGGAAATTGTGGCCAGTCACAGAGATAAGGGAACATTGGAAAGTATCCGGGAAGTAAAGGTCTCATATCATTACCAGACCGTGCACAACAATATATATAAAAATGCATTAACCATTTTTATAGCCGAAATTCTCAGTAATTCATTACAGGAAGAAGAAAGAAATGCTTCCTTGTTTTTTTATCTTGAATCTTCCCTGCAATGGTTGGATAACCACAATGAAATTGCAAACTTTCATATCTCTTTTTTATTGACCCTTACCAGGTATTTAGGATTTTTTCCAGATAAAGAAAACATAGATGCTTTATATTTTGACCTTCAGGAAGGAGTGTTTATTAACATGCCTCAATTTAACCCGTCTTTATCTGAAGAAGATACTATTTTTTTTAAATTGTTTTTAGGTACAATTTTTGATGAGGTTTCTGCAATAAAAATGAACCATAAACAAAGACAAAGCCTTTTAAATGGTGTAATTTGGTATTTTGAATTGCACTTACAAGGCTTTAAAAAACCTAAATCACTTCAAATTTTAAATGAAGTGTTTCACTAAAATATGAAATATCCTTTTCTCTATTTTTTATTGTTTTCTGTATTTGCCAAAGCACAAAACATTACTGTTTTTGATGCTGAAACCAAGGCACCTATTGTGAATGTTACCGTTTTTAATGAAGAGACTAAAAATTATCAAATATCAGATATCAACGGAAAAGTTGATATTTCTTCATTTGATGCTGATGAAATCCTCATTTTTCAACATGTATCATATACAACTCATAAGTTGAGCAAAAAAAAGGTTTTAGAAATGGGCGGTAAGGTACTTATTGATTCCAATTCCGAAGAACTCGATGAAATTGTTTTATCGGCTACAAAATGGAAACAGAAAAAAAAAGAGATTTATCAGAAAGTAAGTAGTATTACCCCGGAAGATGTGATGCTGGCCAACCCGCAAACATCTGCCGATATGCTACAACAAACCGGACAGGTCTTTATTCAGAAAAGCCAATTGGGAGGTGGCAGCCCTATGATCAGGGGGTTTGCAACAAACAGGCTTTTAATTTCTGTTGATGGAATCCGGATGAACAATGCTATTTTTAGAGGAGGGAATATTCAAAATGTAATATCTATTGATCCGCTGGCCATTGATAGGACTGAAATTATTTTTGGCCCGGGGGCACTTATCTATGGTAGCGATGCAATTGGTGGCGCCATGAGTTTTTACACAGTATTACCGGTTTTGTCAACAACAGATAGCCTTAAATTTACCGGAAAAACGTTGGCCCGGTATGCAACAGCTAACGGTGAAAAGACAGGAAATATTCAACTTAATTTCGGATTAAAAAAATGGGCTTTTTTAACCAATGTTACGTATTCGGATTTTGGAGACCTTAAAATGGGTAAACATGGCCCGGAGGACTATTTGAGACCCGAATATGTTGAAACAGTTAACGGACAAGACTTTGTAACACCCAATAGTGACCCCAGAATTCAGAAACCAACGGGATATGATCAACTCAATATCCTGCAAAAAATAAAATTTAAACCCAATGAGAAAATAGATTACCTGGCGGGGATCTATTACTCAACAACTTCGAATTATCCCCGGTACGACCGGTTGATCAGATACCGGGGAGATCAACTTCGCTCTGCAGAGTGGTATTACGGCCCACAGAAGTGGTTTATGGGTAACCTGCAGATCACCAGGAAAAGCGACCGGGTGTTATTTGATCAGGTACGCTTTACAAATGCATATCAGCATTTTGAAGAAAGCAGGAATGACAGGGATTTTAGTGATGTGTATAAGTATAATACCTCGGAGAAAGTCCGCGCGTTTTCATCTAACCTGGATTTTGAAAAAGAAATAAGCAGACGGTTTAAATTCTTTTACGGATTTGAATATGTTTACAACCATGTTAATTCCGAAGGTATACAAATAAACACAGAAACCTCTGAAAAGGAAAAAACAGCCTCCCGTTATCCGGATGGGTCCAGTTGGCAATCGTTAGCAGGATATGCAAATCTGGAAATAACACCCTCAAGCAGTTTTACCTTTACATCAGGGTTAAGATATAACCATTTTTATATTGATGCGGATTTTGCTGAAAACAATCAATTCTATGATTTTCCGTTCAGGAAAGCAAGGATAAGAACAGGGGCGTTAACGGGTTCTACTGGCATTAACTGGCAATCCAGCGATATTTTACAATGGCGGTTGAACCTCTCTACTGCTTTCAGGGCACCCAATATAGATGATGTAGGCAAAATATTTGATTCTGAACCCGGCAGGGTGGTTGTGCCAAACCCGGCTTTAAAACCCGAATATGCATACAATGGAGAGATTGGGGTTCAATTTAATTTTAATGACAAAGTTGTAGTTGATTTTGCCACGTACTATACCCATTTAACCGATGCAATGATCCGGAGGCCTTACAGTTTTGAAGGAATGGGTGAGATCATGTATAACGGGGAGCTAAGTGAAGTTCAGTCTATTCAAAATTCAGCCAAGGCTAAAGTTTACGGATTTGAAACAGGCGTTAAAATTAAACTGTATGAATCCCTGAACTTTAATTCGAACCTCTCGTATGTAAACGGAGAAGAAGAATTGGATGATAACCAACAAGCTCCTTTGCGACATGCACCGCCTATATTCGGTAGCTCACACCTTATATGGAAAAAAAACAAACTTACGCTTGATTTCTATTCAGATTATAACGGAGAGCTTTCTTTTTATGACTTGGCACCATCGGAAATTGAAAAAGATTATATGTATGCAATGGATGAAAACGGGAATCCGTATTCTCCGGCATGGTATACCATAAACCTGAGGAGTCAGTATAAATTTTCAGAAAATATACGGGCTACCGTTGCCTGGGAAAACATTACAGATCAGCGTTACCGCACCTATTCCTCCGGTATTGTAGCCCCGGGAACCAATTTTATAACCAGTGTGGTGTATAGTTTTTAATTAAAATATGGCAAGGTCATCAGGATTCTGCCTGCAATCCCATAATACATGTACAATAATAAGAGAATCATTTTTTTCATAAAAGATCATATAATCATCAACAATGAGAGCTCGAACATTTTCAATCTCAGTTTTTATACCGAGATGAGGTTGTTTAAATAAAGTTTTTAACTCTTTATTGAATTTTGAATATAATTTAGAAGAATATCGTTTGCTTTTATTTCTATTATTGTAGAACTCAAGTATTTCAAAAAGTTTAATTTTGGCCTTCTGAGACCAGATTATTTTTTGTTTACCCATTCTTTAACTTCCTCATTTAAGGTTTCACTATCAGTAAACAATTGATCTTTTATCTGCTTCTTCGAATCATTAATTTCTTTTTTCAAGCTTTTTGAAAGAAAGATGGTTTTAGTTTCACCCCTGTTTTCAAGTAAACCTTTTAGAGCATTTAAAAAATCGACATCGTTTATTTCCGATATCTTGGTAATCAGTGATTTTTTTAACTCGATAGTATTCATAATATCTGAATTGTTATTATCAAAAGTAATGATTTTTAATGAATTGTTATTATCAAAAGCTTAAGAATCAGCTCTGGACGTCTATAATATGGAGGCCTTTAAGATTCAGATTCCAATTTTACAATCTACAATAAAAGCACAATGGTTTCTGTTCCACAATCCTTAGAGGTAAACTCCACCGAAATAGAATATTTTAGTATCTTAACCAACTAAATTAGCTCAAATATAAACTCGGATGAAAAAATATATACTATTCCCGGTTATTCTAACCTTCGCTATTATCAGCTGTAAAAAAACGGAAGAAAAAGTGCCGGAAAAAATGGCTGAAGTTGCCGAGGAAAAAGTAGAAGAGCCTCTTTTTACAGCCGAATTGGGAATTGCCCCTTATACATTCCGAAACAGTTTTCCCAATGGAATTGCTGAAACATTAGATACTATTCAACAACTCGGGTTTACAGAAATTGAAGGTGGCGGCCACGGAATGGAGCCCGAGGCCTATAAAAAACTCTGTGAAGAAAGAGGCTTGAGTATTCCGGCAATTGGCGCCGGGTATGAACAGCTGGTAAAAGATCCCATGGCCATAGTTAACAGAGCTAAAATTTTAGGTGCCAAATATGTAATGGCGGCATGGATACCGCATGATACCGGGAATTTTGGCCTCGAAGACGCTAAAAAAGCGGTAAATGATTTCAATACTTTCGGAAAAGTCCTCGCTGATAACGACATTACCTTTTGCTACCATGCCCACGGTTATGAATTTAAACCTCATGAAGACGGTACCTTGCTCGATTACATTATGGAAAATACAAATCCCGAACATGTGTCCTTTGAAATGGATATTTTCTGGATCCACTTTGGAGGAGGCGACCCGGCTGCCTTATTGAGAAAATATCCTGACCGGTGGAAGTTAATGCACCTGAAGGATATGAAAAAAGGGACTGAAAAAGACCTCACCGGTACTTCAGATGTGACCAACAACGTAACAATAGGCACAGGAGAACTCAACATTCCGGAAATATTAAAAGCCGCCAAAGAAATTGGTATCGCTCATTATTTTATTGAGGATGAAAACCCTGATTTTATGCAACAAATACCAAACAGTATTGAATATTTAAAAAGTTTAAAGCAGTAAACCCTACATATGACTATTAAAACCTACACTCCAAGCCTGATAATACTATTATCAACTCTCTTTAGTTGTGCTCCCGAAACAAAGAAAGAGGCCGAAACGGATGGAATTCCGGATTATACCTATAATTATACGGAATGGTCCGATTATCTCGGCGGACCGGGGAGGAACCACTACTCTACCCTCAGCCAGATTACTCCCGAAAATGTAAGTAAACTAAAAGTAGCGTGGATGTACAGTGCTAAGGACAGTGGCCAGATGCAAATGAGTCCGCTTATTAAGGACGGCGTGCTGTATGGAGTTACGGCAGACTTACAGGCAATTGCCCTCAATGCCAAAACAGGGGAAGAACTCTGGGCGTTCGGCGATCCGTACAAGCAATGGCATAGTACCAGCAGAGGCGTATCTTACTGGTCCAAAGGAGATGACAAGCGAATATTATTTACCGTAGGCCATAACCTATACGCCTTAAATGCTGAAACAGGAGAGCCCATCCCCACTTTCGGGAACAAGGGAAGTGTGGACCTGCATACCGGCCTGCCGGAATCAGCACAGAAAAAATTCGTTATTTCAAATACCCCCGGAACCGTTTTTAAAGACCTCATCATCATGCCGTTAAGACTTTCGGAGGGAGCTGATGCGGCCCCGGGAGATATTCGGGCTTTTAATGTTATTACCGGAGAACTGGAGTGGACGTTCCACACCATTCCCTACCCGGGTGAACCGGGTTATGAAACCTGGGAGGACAAAAATGCGTATAAAAATGAAAAAGTAGGTGCCGCCAATAACTGGGCAGGCATGGCAGTAGATCCCAAATCAGGAATTGTTTATGTACCTACAGGGTCTGCATCGCCCGATTTTTACGGTGGAAACCGGAAAGGAAGTAACCTATACGCAAACTGTTTACTGGCCTTAAACGCCAATACAGGTGAAAGAATATGGCATTACCAGATGGTACATCACGATATACTGGACAGGGATGCTCCTGCCCCGCCGAATTTAATTACAGTGGAGAGAAACGGCAAGAAAATAGAAGCCGTTGCCCAGGTAACCAAACAAGGATATGTGTTTGTTTTTGACCGTGCAACGGGGGAACCCCTTTTTGATATTGTAGAAGAAGAAGTTCCTGCCTCTACCCTTGAGGGTGAAGAAGCCTGGAAAACACAACCCCGCCCTGTTAAACCCAAACCCTTTACCCGATTATCCAGTGAACTTACAGAAGATGATATTAACCCGTATTCAAAAGATAAAGAATACCTATTGGAAATTTTTAGAAAAGCCGACAAACGTTTCTGGGCTCCGCCGTCTACCGAACCGGTTCTTTATTTTCCGGGTTATGACGGTGGTGCGGAATGGGGCGGTGCCGGAGCAGACCCTGATGACGGGATCATCTATGTGAATTCCAACGAAACGCCATGGATCCTGCAAGTGGAAAAAAATGATACTACAGGATCCCTTTCCCAAGGAAAAAACCTTTTTCTTACCCATTGTGCAGCTTGTCATAATAAAGACTTGTCCGGACATCCGGAAAGCGGTTATCCGTCGCTGGTAGGCATTACAGGAAAAATGCATGAAGATGTAATTTCGAGACTGATCACAAGTGGAAAAGGACGAATGGTTGGTTTTCCACAATTATCCAATAACGAAAAGCATGCGATCATTGAGTTTATAAAGGGCGGTGACAAAAAAGAAATTGTTAGTGAGGAAACTTCCTCCATTGCCCCGGACCTCTACCGTCACGGCGGTTATCATAAATTTTTAGACAGTGACCGTTTACCCGGAATCGCGCCTCCGTGGGGCACTTTAAATGCCATTGACCTTAACAGCGGAGAGTTTCTATGGCGCATCCCTTTTGGTGAAACACCCTCCTTAAAAGCACAGGGACACCCCACCACCGGTACCGAAAATTACGGCGGACCTGTAATCACCGAAAACGGTTTGTTGTTTATTGGTGCTACCAAGGACGGATATTTCCGGGCATTTAACAGGCATACGGGAGAATTACTCTGGGAAACCGAACTCCCCGCAGCTGCCTTTGCCACACCGGCTACCTACCAAATAGACGGTAAACAATATGTGGTTATTGCCTGCGGCGGCGAAAAACTGGGCACCAAAAAAGGAAATAAAATAGTGGCTTTTGCTTTGGAGTAGAATCAACCAGACCTCACAGGTTTCAAAACCTGTGAGGTCTGGAATAAAGAACCGGTTCAGTTAATCCCAATTTATCGCAACTTTCAAGTTGGGATACAATATTATCGGGTGTTTTTATTCAATCTATTTCAGTAACCATGCCTGAATATTTGTTTTGGGTGCTATTATAAATCTATGGAAAGAATGTGATCCTCATGCTAAATAAATTTCTCATTTCTTCCAATTGGAAGGATTGTTTATGATATAATCAGATATACGATGATATTCGTTTTCATTGCGGATAATATGATCATGAAATCGGGGTTGCCAGGCAAAATCGGCATGTGTTTTTCGTATTTCATAGGCACACCGCCCTTTGTACCAGCGAATGATGCGGGAAATATTTTTGTTGATCATTGGGTTTTTTTCACCTGCAAATCCCCCTGTTTTTTTTGATGATTTTTTTGATGATGGCACAGACGCGATTAATCGCGTCTGTGCGACGTGATCATCATTGCTGTTGTTGTTAATTTCCCCGGTTGGTCTATCCAAAATCAAAATGCCATGAATATGATCGGGCATCACCACAAAATCGCCCAATTTTACATACGGAAATTGATTAGGGATTTCATGCCAAAATTTTTCTGCCAATTGTCCTGTTTGAGACGCGATTAATCGCGTCTCTATGATTTTTCCAAAAAAATGTTCACGGTTTTGTGTACAGATGGTAATAAAATATGCCCCGTTCCACCCATAATCCCACCATTGGGCACGGGCAGATGCTACACGGCATTTGTTTTGGTATTTGTCCATGCTTATTGTTTCGGTTAAACCGTGTATTTTAAAAAATTAATAACGAATAAACATACAATTTAATCCATTCTGGCTTTTCCTGTTAAAATTTTATTAGCATTATCAATATGAATAAAAATGTCAGAAATCCAACTGTTGTCGTAAATATCCCCATTTTTCTTGATTTTGTCCACCCTGCCATAGAAACCATTGTTAGTAAAGAGATGATTCCAAACAGTAATGCAATAACACCTATAATTCTTGGAAGGGACAAATCACTATTGGCTACTTTAATTGGATAACCATTTGTTGTCATCATCAGAAGTCCTGTTGCCGCAAATACTGAAATAAGAAAAAAACTGGCAGCTAAAGTCGATGCTGTCATTATATTGTTAGCCAACCTCGTTTTTGTTTCCGACACTAATAAGTTTGCAATTACAGCTATTGAAAATCCTCCAAGCAGCGAACTAATTGTTATCATTTGTTCGGCAAGTTTATTCCAATATTCAAAAGCAAGTTCCGTCATTATTTTATTTTTTTATCATTGGTTCTAATTTCGAATGTAGTTTTTTCAGCTTGCAGGTAACTATATATAAATTCAAGTAATTGTGTTTATTCCATTAAATATGGTAATAACGTAACTATAGTTAAAATAGGGGGGAAATCCGAGTTCACAGTGCAGAGTTATGAGTTTTTTTGTTCAAATTTATGAGTTTTTGCTGTTCATTTTTTTGGAGTAAACCCTTTTAATTAAATTAACCCGCATTCAAAACATATATCCGGCTGTCTTTTAATTTAAATCCGAGTTTCTGATATAAATTAATGGCAGGTAATCTATGGTCTTCTGTAAAGAGCAATACCTCGGTCAATCCTTTTTGCCTGGCAATTTCCAATAACTTTTCAATCAGCTTTTTACCCACACCTTTTCCCCTGGCTTTGGCATCCACCACCACATCTTCAATCCACCCTTTATAACCGGAAATGACCTGGTAAAAACACATGGAAGCAATACCGGTTATTCTTTCGTTTTCCATGCAATACACCAGGGAAACCTGGTTTTCCGGTTTCAGGACCTCAATAAGTTCAATTTGTTTTCTGTTGCTTAATTGTTTAAACAGCTCCGAAACCTGGTTTTGCAGGGCTGGGGTTATATCCGATTGTTTTAAGATATCAATAGTCATATTTATAGTTTCTTTTTCAATTTCACTTGGAAAGTATACGGCGTCAAATAATAAAACAGGGGCTACTCATTTATTTTCGAGTTGTTCGGCCAGCCCGATGAGAAGTCCTTCAATCCCACGGATATAGCAGAGCCGGTATATGTTTTCGTACTGAACCACTTCCCCAACGAGTTCAGCACCATGCTTTTTAAGCCTGGATAGTAATTCGTCAAGGTTATCAACCCTGAACATAATGCGGAGGTAGCCAAGAGAGTTCACCGGGGCAGTTCTGTGGTCTGCTACAGTACGAGGTGTAAGAAATTGCGAAAGTTCAAGCCGGGAATGCCCATCGGGAGTAACCATCATAGCAACCTCAACAGACTGGTTACTTAGTCCTGTTACACGTCCGGCCCATTCACCTTCAACCATCATTCGTCCTTCAAGTATCAGCCCTATTTCGTTAAAAAAAGAAATTGCATTATCAAGGGACTCTACAACGATCCCTACATTGTTCATTTCCAGTAATTTACTTTTTGTCATAGTATTGTCTCTTTATGTATGAAATTATCTAGTGAGTTTATTTCCATCAGTTTGTTAAGTTATACAAACAGTCCCGACTATGACCGGGCGGCTTTCAAGGCTCCATCCTCCTGGTCTGTAGAAAAGTAGCCACAACGAATGAACTTTTCCAGCGGCCAGGCTTGAGAAGCAACTACCCCCTCATGCTTTCTTACACTATTGTACAGGCTTTTTATTCAACTGGTATATAAAAATCAACAATAGCCTTTCTTTCGGGATGTTCATTAAAGTTGTTATGATAAATCTCAAAAGGGTTCCTGTCCGCTTTTTTATATCCGTTTTCATTCATCCATAAAAATAGCCCTGTCCATGATTTTTCAAATTCGTTCAATCCAATCTCAAAGCTTCCAACTATGAACTTTCCTGCTTCGATTGAAGTCAGTCCAATTTCTCCCTCCGTCTTAATAGGTTTATTTAATAAAATGGCAGCACTCATCCTTACCTTATTGGCTTCTGTTATTTTAAAGCTGTCGTAATAAATTGTTACCATTTTTGTTTGGTCATTTATTAACCCTTGAGGTGTTGCCCATTGAATTAATTTTCTATATGCATTTTCAAGGTTTTGAGATCCGATACTTGAAACATAAGCCAAGTTCATTTTCGGCATTTCTGTAATTTCAATTTTTGCATTCATTTTTATCCAATTTTTAAGATTATCAATGATGCAAATGTATTTGTCATATTCAGGATATTCTTGTCCGTTCTTGCTTTGAAGTTGACGAATCTTGCTAATCCTGTTTGGGTTTTGCTTTCTAAATTCAGTAGGGCTTATTCCATAATATTTTTTAAAAGCCCGGGAAAACGAAGAATTATCACTAAAACCAAATTTATGAGCTAACTCTGTTATCATAGTGTTTTTATGCAACAAATCTAAAGCTGATTTTTCTATTTTCCGTCTGTTTACATATTCATTCAAGGTCTCTCCTGTAATAAACTTAAAAACCCGATGAAAGTGAAATGGTGAGAAAAAAGCAATTTCACATACTGTATTTAAAGACAGGTCAGATTCCAGGTTTTTGTCAATAAATTCAAAAACCCGGTTAATTCGTTTTTTATGATCAGCTTGTATTTCTTTATCTGTTATTCTCATTCGTAAAATGCTATACAACTAGTATTTAAACTTAACTTATTTTGTTTATTCAACACTAATAGGTATATAAACGCAATTAAAGCTAAAAATATGAAAAATTTGAGAAAGCTGTTTGTTTTTGTTTTAGAGAGGATGAGTTGCATTGGGTAAAAATAAAAAGCCCTGGAAACAGGGCTTTTGAAAAATTAACACTACAATACTTTTATGCTGTTACTGTAGTTTTTATACTTCCTCCACTAGGTAACTCCCGTGTTAACCAACCTCTTCTACTTGCGGTCACAATAGCGAACGGTGTTATCCAGAACAGCGAAAAGGAATAGAAAATATTGTAAGAGAATATCCAGAGGGCTTTTTTATAATTATGCTTTATAGAATAATAAATCGCCGGGATCAATGAAAATAAAAAGATACTCACTATGGTTGATCCGATAAACAATCTTGGATACGTTCCTATTAACAGTAACATAGCGATTAGAGACGGGAATGCTGTAATAATTGTTAGCCACTGGTTAACCAGTAATGTTCTTGGTTTCCATAATGAATCCTTTCTGTAATTTGTAAAGGCAAATTTAGACATCATAATGTTTTCCCTTACATTACTTCTTTCCCACCGGGTGTACATTTTACGTAATGTCTTATAAGTTTCAGGGATATTTGTAAAAACAAGGGCATTACTCTGAAAAAGAACATTATAACCTTGTTTAAGGATCATGTTTGTCATTGCCCTATCCTCACCAATATCTGTTTTTACACCTAAAAAGGTTTGGTTAAACCAATCGTCTAAACAGTTTAAAACGGCTTCTTTACGATAGGCAGAAAGAGCTCCGGGGGTACATAATACAGAACCCATTTTGCTTTGTGCTGAACGGATAAAACCAAAACTAAAAGCAAAACTTACACTGAGCATTTTTGGAATTACTGCTTTCTTATTATTCAGTATTTTAACGTTTCCTGCAACAGCCCCACAATTATCATTCACTATGAAAGGTGATACTAAATTTCGCAGCGTATTTTTCTCAACTAAAGAATCACTGTCAATGGTTACAAAAACGTCACCGGTGGCCTGCTGGAACCCTCTGTACAATGCGAATCTTTTTCCCTGATTCTTGGGTTGTTTATAAATGGATACAAAATCTCCCAGTTCACCTTTGGCTTTTTCCATCCACTGCCAGGTATCATCTTTGCTACCATCATCGATAGCCATAAGCTGAATCTTATTTTTTGGATAATCACTTTTGTGAATACTTCTAAGGGTGTCATACACTAACTTACCTTCGTTGTATGCCGGCACTATGATCGTACATTTTGGAAGCTCATCGTCGGATACAGATTTTATGGGTTTATAACGTAAATAATGAACCAAAATGAAAATCAGGAAAAATATTTTAAAAGCCAGCATAAAGGAAGTAAAATAGAAAAAAACCGAACCCAAAATTGTACTGAACATCATTGTACGGATTTCTTCAAACTGGTACTCAAACTTGAAAACCACAAAAATGGCTCCAATGATTATTAAAAAAGTGTTTATGTGGATTACGTAATCGAATGATTTAAAAATCTCTTTAAGCGTTTTATTCGTTTTGTATTTTAGTGTCATAATTTTATTTCAATTTCAGGGCGCGAAAGTCGCACATTTATTTAATATTTACTATTGTTTTATTTTTAATATTTTGTTTAAATCATAACGATTAGTTATAATTTTCACTTTCTCCCATATGTTTACACTTATGGAGTTTTAGCATTCAATAAATCAGTTGTGATCTTTGGTTTCAAACACATAAACTTTGCCGGGGGCAAGCTTTGGTGTGCTTGACAGTTTTGCATTAGCCAATACTGTGCCATTAGAATGAGTGGATTATTTGGAAGTGCTCTTTTTGGAAAAACCAGGTTGACTTTCTCTGCTCAATGGCAACGAATTTAAAGTCCTTACAGGTTAAAATGCTGAAAATGAGAATAAAACAAATATCTCGTTAAAAATATTAAGTGATGAATATTTTTTAAGAGTGGAGGATTTAGTTGTTTTGTTATTTGTGTAAAATGTATAAATATTACACACTTTTATTGGTTTTGTGTAAACTTTACCCGATTTAAACCGGTATTATAATCCTGAATAGGAATTGAGAGTAGAGGGTTTTATGTTTTAAAAGAATGGTTGTATTGTATTTAAAAATAAACCGGACAATGAAAGTGAAAAAGGGTGAAAAATTTTTCACCCTTTTCTTTCGCAACTGAAATTATAATATCAAAATTCCTGGTTTTAATTATAGTGCATTGTTACTCTTTTTTAGGCAGCGTATAACCAGCAAACAATACATTCCAGGTATTTGATTTCTCATCAAAAACAAAAAAATCCTGTTTTATAGATCCATCGGGTTGTTTTGCCCAAATCCCCCGAATCGGTGAGCTTTCATCTGAATTATTTGGATATAAAGTTCCTTCAAGCACCATAGCACCATTTTCATCTATACCTCCTGAATAATCAATGTGGTACGTCGGACTCATCCATACTTGTCGCCAAAGGCCGGTTTTGGGATCTACAAAAGTCATTCCCATTCCTGTACCACCGGAACTTAGCTTCCACTCCTCAACGATCAAATGACCTTCTTCCCGTTTCGTATAAATCTGTTCACCTATTTTTGTCCCATCTAAGGTATAAAAATCCCAACTCCCTAATACAAAGTCAAAATCTGTATTTGTCTTTTCATTTTGTGCAAAAGCACCATCAACACATACTAATGACACTAATATTAACATTCCTGTTTTAATAATACATTTCATAATCTTACTTTTTATCATTTAAAATATTTGTTTCCTTTTTTACCCCTGCAATAAGTAACCAAAGACAGGTTCCTATTTCTCCTATTGAAGAAGGTAATTTAAAAATCGTTGAAATTATAGATTCATTATAATCTGGGTAAAGTGTAGACCCGATAACCTTAGTTACATATCCAAGTGCTCCCAGCATTAAGAAAACACCAAAAAATTTAGGTATGATCCCCGAAGTATATATTAAGTAGCCAAATGGGAATAACCATAATCCCCAAAAAATCTGTGCTATAGTAATTTTGCTATAGTAAAAACCTATTTGTTGTTGTAATTGATCTGCATTTATCATATCAACTGATGTTCTGCCTAAAATATCTAAAACATCTAATTTATGGGCAATTGCAAGGCAGGATATAGGAACCGCAACAGAAACAAGTAAAACCATAAGAAGAGACAGATTTTTATTTGTTTTTTCTAATAGCCTATATAGTATTAGTGGGAGAAATAAAAAGACAACATAGCAAAGTATTTCACTAACAACACTAAGTCGAAACAGGAATTCATGTTCTTGCAGTAATTGAGTAGTTCTTGTGGGATCACCGGTAAATATTTTATTAGGAACATACATAAGACTAAAAAGGCCTGTAATTACTGTAATTAAATAAAGTCCCCCAGCTAATCTTGCTCGTTTTTGAATATTCATTTTGTTTGGTTTTTGATTGGTCACTCTTACAGGGAAGACGAGTAACCCTAATTTTTGTTACTAATATGTTTTTACAAGACATTCTTTCTTTTTGAGTGAACCGGAAAAATTAACGTAGTAGTTTGTTTTGCTTAAAAGAATGGTTATACTATATTTAAAAATGATTGAAAGAATAAAATCGTAAATGAAATACAATCCTGAAATTGCATAACCATATGAATTTCCAAAAAATATGGGATGAACATAAATTCGCCTTAACCGATTTTATTAAATCTAAAATTGATGATCCTTCTTTGGCAGATGATATTTTACAGGAAATCAGTATTAAATTATTTGATAACCTGGAGCGTAAAACCGAGATTCAAAATTATAAAGCATGGTTATACCAGGTAACAAGAAATACCATTGCAGACCACTACCGAAAAAATAAAAAAACTGAGCCTTTAAGTGCAGACCCGGAGACATCACAAAACCCAAATGTTTGTTTTTGTGACTTATCAGGGTTTGTTATTCAAACCTATCTCCCAAAAGAATATAGTGAACCTCTTTACCTGAGCGATATTGAACAAAAATCGCAAAAGGAAATTGCAGAAACACTCAATTTAAGTCTCACAGCTACAAAATCCAGGATACAGAGAGGCAGAAAAAAATTAAAAGAACTCATTGCAGACTGTATTGACCTTTCCTATAACAACAAAGGACAGATAACTGACTTTGAACTTAAAAAGGATTGTAAATTACCCCCGGAAATTCTTGCCGAAATGAAAAAACTGAATTTAACCTTCTAAACCTTGCGTCTTTTTTCTACTAGTTACGACTATAAAGAAAAAGACAAGAATGAAATATACTAAAATTATACCCTATGCAGTGGTTCCTCTATTATTGATTACCACATTTTCAATCGTTTACCTGGCAATTAACAAAAACTGGAGTTTTGAAATTACCTCGTATTTTATTTTTCTGTTCTCTGCAGTTTACATATTAATATTTGAGCAAGTTTTACCATTAAAACCGCACTGGAAAGCCAGGAAAAGTGACTTGTGGCCGGAACTAAAGCATTTTATCCTGTCAACAACCCTTTTTGATTCTTTAGGAAAAGCTGCAGCTTTAACTTTGGTTTTATATATTCAGAATTCTTTTTTTATCCCTGCTAATATTTGGGAGCAAATTCCTTTTATATTGAGCTTCATCATTGCTTTGTTGATTGGTGAACTTCTTCCCTATTTCTACCACAGGTTAAGCCATACCGGGAACAGGAATTCTATATTGAGCATGTTTTTATGGAAAATCCATTCTATTCACCATTTGCCAGAGTCAATGAACTGGTTTAAAACAAACTGGATACACCCCATAAACATTTTTCTTAATGCTGTCCTTAAAATAGTCCCTTTACTGATATTGGGGTTTAATGACCAGGTTATTTTTGCAGTGAGTGTTACACATGTGGTTATAGCCTATATTTCCCATGCCAACATTCAAACTAAAACCGGCTTTTTAGATTATATTGTTGTAACCCCGCAGGTACACCATTTTCATCATAGTCAAAAATTAGAAGAAGCCGGGAATTTTGGGAATATTATTCCTTTTTGGGATATTATTTTCCGTACTTATTATAACAGGAAAGGCGAAGTTGAACAGGTAGGGGTTATAAAAGAATATTTATCCTATCCGAAAGACAAAGATTATGTACAACAAATGGGCTTTCCATTCAGAAACATATGTAAAGAATGTTGCAAAGTTCCTGTAACTAATTAAGGGATAAAAATTTCGGGGTTTAATACAATCTTTTTATTTTTGAGAGAATGTATAATTCACTTCTTATGAAAAAATTGCTGTTGCTCACATGTATTTCTATCTCTGTTTGCCTTTTGGGTTGTAAAACCGAAACTAAAAAAATAGAAGAAGATGCAGAAACTATTGATACACTAACTGCAAAAGAATTAACGGATGAAGAAACCCTGGACTGGGTAAAAACACATGCGGACAATGTGTTGAAGAAAAACTCATACAGGTCTTCCAGCGGGCTCGAAATGGGCTACAGGCTTTATTCTCCTGAAGAAACCGAAGAAAAAATACCACTTGTTATATTTTTACATGGGCGTGGCGACCGCGGTACGGATAATGGCCCGCAGATATACAATAATACGGGTTTGTTTATGAATGAAATGTCATTAATTGCACCTAATATGCAATCTAAATACCCTGCTTACGTGCTTGCCCCACAATGTTCTGATAAAACAGAAAATGAAGAATGGGCCAAATGGAAGGGCAATACACCTGAAACCCCTTTTGAAGGATTGGGTGAAGATGGTTCATATACGATGAATGAAACTCCCTCAGAATCCGGAGCAGCCGCTTTAGAACTTATTGAAAAACTTATTGATAGCCTGAATATAGATCCGGACCGGGTATACCTTATAGGTAAATCGATGGGTGGATTTGGCACCTGGGAATTTACCGCCAGAAGGCCCGATCTTTTTGCCGCAGCTATTCCAATGGCCGGATATTCGGATACGGCACAGGTAGAGAAAATTAAGCACATTCCCTATTGGATATTTCATGGAGACGCTGATGAGTACAACCCCGTAGAGGGTTCACGCAATATGTATAAATTATTACAAGAAGCTGGTGCCGATGTAAAATACACAGAATATAAAGGTGCTAATCATGGAGATTCATTTGAAAAAGCTTTTAATGACCCTGAATTAATTCCGTGGATGTTCTCTAAAAAGAGAAAACCGAAAGAATAAGTTTCTCAGGTTTTAAAAAAATTTTTATACGCAGCGCTATTAAATAATTGTAGAATTACCCAGACTCCTTTTGACCGTATATTTTGCCTGCCAGTATAATTGCAAATTTAAACCTTCGCTGAGTTAGGGAGGAAAGAAGGTTAAAAATTTAATCAGATGAGTTCATGACCTTTTAATATCCTTTATATCTTAATAAAAATTTACATTCTATGAAGTTAAAACCACATATACTCTATTTTATTTTAACCTTATTTCCTTTAAAAAGTATTAGCCAGATACCCACAGAAGTACCACATCCTGATAATAACAGTCCGGTGGACTTCAGTAATCCGGCAGACATCATTATATATATAGTTTTGCCTGTTATAGTCATTATCCTATATTTTGTTTGGCGCAAAAATGCAAGAAGAAAAGATGATGAAAAATAACATCATAAAAAACTTCTAATCAAATATTTAACATCTCTAATGTTATCTTAATGTTAATTAATTGTATATTTATTGTTATATTCGTATTATAATTAATAAATGTATGACCATGAAAAGAGAGAAAAGAAATTATACCTTAAAGATTAAATACAGTATTGTTGAAACTTCTAAAGATGGAAAAGCCAAACTTTTTCACAGAAAGATCAATAAAGTTATTCCTGCTACCGATAAAACCAATGTATTTGAAAAAATACATGCTTTTGAAGAAGAGCTAAGTGACAAAAAAGATGTTCCCACAGGTACTTTAGCCAGACTGAAACAGAGCATCGATAAGTACACTTATATTTGCAGGACAACATATGAAAGTATGTTGAGAACATAATAAATAAAAAATGACTGGTAAAAATCCAGTCATTTTTTATTTATTATTTCTTTTCTTTACATTCTTCTAAATTTCTTAATTTTATATTCATTTTAAAGCAGCCTCTTTTACTAATTCCAGGTTAAAAAACAATATTCTTTGTGGGTTGCTTTATCAAATGCCGGCAATTCAATTTTATTGGAAAAAAGAGGGCAATTTATAACCGCTGTATGATATTCGCCATTTTCCCCACAGGCATCAATTCCCATTTTTTCAAGTTTATCAACCAGCTTTTTAGTAATTCGCTGTCCTAAGAATTTTTCGCCCATCGTTGTGTTGCAGGATACAATAATGGCATGAATATTACGGTCTATTATTTCATATACTAATTCTTTCCTATTTTTACCCCAAAGAGGGAGAACAGCCTTAATTCCGACAGCACCACATACTTTTTCTTCCCATTCCCGGTGAGGTTGCAGGTCAATATCACCAAAAACAGCGGTTTCAAGATGATATTTTCCTGTGATACCCTTAAGAGTATCAATGAATTTTTTCTCATAATCATTCCACGTTGCGGGAACTTTAATTATTGGCAGGTTCATAGCCCGGGCCTGACGGTCTAAAATTGCATGTGGTAATCCATGCGACCTTGATATTTTTCCATTTTCATTCATCATATTAAGCAAAACAACAGGTTTATATCCGGCAGACATCGCATTCATTAAGGCAAAACAACTGTCCTTGCCCCCACTCCACGAGCACATTGTTTTTATACTCATGATACCGGAATTAAATCACAATAATGAAATCCGGCTTCTTTATGTTTATCCGGTGATGTAGAGAAACAAGTATCATTTTTATCTTTTGGTGCCGCATAGGTTTTATACACTTTTTCACCCATAGAAAAATCAATAGGTTTTTTGAAGATAGGCCCGTCAAAAACAAACGTATGGAATTCACCGTTTTCACCACACGGGTCTACATTAGGGGGTAAGTCTTTCAAAAAATCTTTATCTATAACCCTCCCGGCAAATTCCTGGCTTAATAATTCGGATTTTACACATACTACAATGGTTTTAAACCCCAGGTCCAGGAATTCGTGTACCAATTCTTTTGTATCTCTTTTCCAAAGTGGAAAATGGCCTTTTAACCCTACTTCACTCAGCTTTTGCTCCCGGTATTGTTTCAGGTCTTCCAAAAAAATATCGCCGAAAATACTATGTGTGATCTCCTCTTCCTTAAGTTGAGTCAATACTTTTTTCATTATGGAATCATATTCATTCATCGAAGGCATTTCGGGCAACCGTATTTCTTTTACAGGAAGCCCTATAGACTCCCCTTGTGCGTACAACAACTCTTTGCGTACACCATGCATGGAGATCCTGTCAAATTTTGAATTTACAGTAGTCATTAAACATGAAACATCATATTTCTTTTCATTCAAAATATGATATAAAGCCAGCGAACTGTCTTTTCCCCCACTCCAGTTAAAAACACTTTTTATCATTTGTTTAAGTTTAAATTTATGCGGTTGTTATATGCTACTTTAAATAACCATGGTTCTATATATGAAAAGCCGATTTTTTCCTGAAACACTATCACTAACAATATCCTATTGAATGATTGGCAAATAGTTGGATGGCGCGCTGGCAAAATCCTAATCTGCAGAATAGTTAGAAAAAAATCCTCAGATTAGGCGCCGTTTTCTTTGTTTACTCGCAAATTTTTAATTTCATAAAAGGTGCTCGTGAATCTCGCAAGCTCGATTTCATTCTTTTGGGCGAGCAAAAGAAAGGAAAATAAGTAAAAACATAACTATGCTACACTTAATCAATTCTGTATCAATCTGATATTAAACAATTTTCTCATAGGGGCAATTCGCACATCCATTACCGCAACAATGCCCTCTTCGCATTAAAAACCATGATGACAATACCATTTGCCCCTTGTTGTTCAATGTATAATCTATGCCTTCAATCAGCTTTTTCGGCCGGCCAAGTTCTTTAATTTTAATGCAGTTGGTAACAGTAAGCGGATTCATCCACTTTTCAATTTTATCCAAAAGCTCATTTTTCAGGCAATTTCTGCATATACAACCCCGTGTAGGATCCATAGGCATAATCCTGGGAAAGTCTCCACACCAGCAAGCTGATTCGCATACAAACTCAACGTTACATTTTGAACACACCTTTTCCATCTTTTACTGCAGTTACACATTTATTTGGTGGTAAACCGAACTGTATTTTTGCTTATACTCCGGTTTCATTTTAAAAATTTCCGGGTGAAACAATGCTGATAACAGTTCTACACCGTCAATTAATTTTGTCCCCGGTTGTGTAAAAAGGTCTGCATCGGCCAGATAAACCTTTTCATCGGCTACTGCTTTTATAGTTTCCCATCCCGGCCTTGAAGTGAGTACTTCCAACTCCATACGCGTTCTTTCGATATCAAATCCGCAAGGGGCAATAACCAGGACTTCAGGATTGTATTTTACAATTTTATCCCAATCTACGTGAACAGAATATCCGGAAGGGTTAGACAACATATCTACCCCTCCTGCCAATGTTATCTGGAAGGGTATCCAGTGTCCGCAATTATAAACCGGTTTCATCCATTCTATAACCATCACCCTTTTTACCGGAGCATTATAGGCCCGCAATTGATCGGTAATATAATCTGTACGCTTTTTTAAACCTGCCAGTAACTTATAAGCAGCCTGCTCTTCATTCAACGCTTTTGCTATGGTAATCGCATTTTGATAAACATCATCCAGATTTTTGGGCGTTAACGGAATAAGAATGGGTTGTTTTTTTAGCTTAGAAACCGCTTTTTCCACATAACTTAAATCAATCTGGCAAACTTCACATACTTCCTGAATGAAGATAATATCCGGTGATAATTCATTAAGCAATTCCTCATCCAGGTAATAAAGGCTTTTCCCCTTCCGGCTGTAACCCGAAACTACCTTTTCTATTTCATCGCTCGACAAACTATTACCTTCAAGGTGAGAACGTACCACTTTAGGTTCATCGGAAGGACATTCAAAAGTAACACCGCATAAATATTTTTCCAGTCCTAACTGCTGAATCATAGTTGTAGCTGCCGGTAAAAATGAACAGACTTTAAACATTGTAAACAGGTTTTAGCAGTGCAGGATATTTACGCTGCGCCAATTCAAAAGAGCCAAATAGGATGGCTCCATATATTAAATTACCCAACAACATATTTTTCATATAAGGAATAGCCATCATGTAGCATTCCATAAGTCCTTTAAAAGTTGGCGGATATAACTTTCCGGTTGCCAGGTTGGTACCTCCGCCATACCATACCCCAAAATCGGCAATAAGCCAATGTACGAGCGCTGCAGCTAAAGCAGAGAAAATAAAGTTCTTGACATTTACCTTTTTAATAAGCCTTCCTATTAAAACCATGAGGGCAAATGCCATGTATGTCCAGTACCAGCCTTTATATAAAAGTCCGGTGGAATGCTCTGAATAAAATACCTGCATTAAAATAAGATCACTCAAAAATAGTGTGGCAATTGGGAATAAAAAGGCCTTATCATAACTTCTGAAATATGCGCCTCCAAAAAGAGCCATGGCCCCGATAGGTGTAAAATTGGCAAAAGACCCTAAGTCAAGTTTATGTGCTATGACCCTGAAAAAACCTATCAATACCGTAACAGATATTAAAATAATAAAACGGATGTTTAATTGCTTATTCATTCTTTAATATTTTGAATTAAAATTTATATTTGGCACCAAGAGTAAAATTAAACCCCCTGGTGTTGAAACCGTATTGCCCGGTAAAATCGGAATCGAGAATATTTCTGAAAGACGAGTACACAATAACTTTGTCTTTTATCATATCATGTTGCAGGTAGGCATCTAACTGGTTAAAATTATCCAGCTGAATTTCTGAAAAACTGTTGTAATCAAAAATGGTCCGTTTACCTGTGTGATTAAAATTGAACGATACCTGTGTTTTTTCCACTGGGGTTACATTCAGGTTTATACCAAACTTATCTTCCGGAATCCTGTAAAACGTGGTAACATCGTCAGTTGAAACATGGGAATAATCGGCTGATATCGATAATATACTGATCGGTTTAAAATTAAAATCAGCTTCGAAACCCTGCAATTTCCGATCGTTTGCCACATTCTGGTATTGTCCGCCAATATAATTTCCTGAATCATCATATAACGACACAAAGTCTATAGGGTCACTTTCTTCTCTTATAAAATACACACCATTTAAGGTAAATGAATCTGAAATGTACAGTGAAAATCCACCTTCATAATTTAAAGAACTTTCAGGATCCAATTCTCTATTCCCATACAATGAAGAATTAATTTGATAAAGTGACGGTGTGATATATGCAGTGGCAACCGAAGCCAGTAATTTAACTTTCACATCATCATTAATTGAAAATAAATACGACGGATTTACATTATACAAAAAATTCATGTCGTATTCAGAATGTGTATTAAGCCTTATTCCTGCATGTACATTAAATCCGGATTGCGTTTCATAAAAAACAGAGGCATAGGGATCCATAATGGTGAATTTATTATCATCAAATTCGCTTACCTGGTCCTTATAAGATGGGTTTTGATAATTAACACCCCATAATGCCTTTAAATTATCTGTAAATCGATGCTCATGAGTTAAATCTGCCTGAATATTTTTACCTTCAGATTGTGATGGAAAACTGCTTCTGAACTCCCGGTCACTTTGATTATAAATGGTTTTTAATGCTACTTGGCCGTTTTTATAGGTAAAAGTGGGTGTAATACCAATCCTGAACTGGTTATTAAGCTGAAGGTTATCACCGTCGGCAAATGCGCCATCATCATATTCGGACTCAAAACTGTCATAGGCTGTAACAAAATTTAAAGAAAACCGATCGGTCAATTTATAACCAAGTTTTACTAAAACATTTTGTTGCTCAAAACCATCCCTATCGAAGGGAACCGACGAATTATCTGCAGAGGCTGATGAAAATCCCTGCGAGAAAGATAAGCTCCCGTTAACCAGGTATGAAAAATCATGTATGCTTCCCATTGCCCCTGCACTGGCAGCATATGAATCATAAGATCCAACGTTAAAATCCAGCGTACGCTGACTTTTACTTTTGTATGTGTCCAGTAACTTAATGTTGATGACTGCCGCTGAAGCACCCGTGCCGTAAAGCGTACTTAACCCGCCTTTAAGAATTTCAATGGACTCAATCTGATTTAACGGGAGAAGCCGTAAATCAAAAAAAGCGTCAATAGAAGAAGGGTCATTCAGTGGGACTCCGTCAATTAAAATGAGGGTGTTTTTATTCCTCCCTCCTCTCACGTAATAACTCACATTGGTTCCGGGCGATCCGAAATTACCATCCATTTGAATCCCGGGAACTTCATTCAGAACATCAGCTACTGATTTTCCTGCACTTCTTTGCAGGTCCTCACTGTTAAGTTTGTAAATGGTTTTTCCGGATTTTTCTACCGGGATTTTAAACTTTGTGCCGGTAACCACCACCTCATCGAGATCGCGGGTTGTTAAAGAATCTTTTTCCTGGCCAAAGAGGTTTTGGCCCGTACTCAATAAGAGTACTGCAAATACACTTGTATGCAGTGTACTTTTTTTGTTGAGAACAAATTTTTTGTTCATAGTGTAATAGTTTAATTTTTATTTGGTTAAACACTATGAACTTTCGGTAAAAATAAAGATGGAACCTATATAAAACAGATTGCTTCTTCATTGCCTTTCACCCGAAAGCCCTGAATAAAATAATCTGTTCTGGCAGGTCTTCTGACTTGCGTCTTGTTGCATACCTTCCCAAGTTCCAGGTTTAAACCAACAATAAATTGGCAAATTAAACACGTTACTCAGTGGTTTTGAAGTTGCAACAAGCGTTTCGATGTGCCGAAACTAAGCTTACAGCTGCGGGGACAGTTCAAGAATTGAAATGATTTTGAAATTTGATTTAAGATGTTTGATGTAAATCATAAATCTGCTTTTCAGCTTTCATAATCAATATATCTCACTTGATTCCCTTTTAAAACATGCATGATAAAATATACATGTTACCAAAACAGCGACAAAATTAATATAATTAACCCGATTCGATATAAGAAACCGTTAATTTTTTCTGAAACACTATCTTTCCCTTAACATCGTAGTAGAAGTGTGATGATTATAAATAGCTGGATGGGTGGTGACAAATAATTAAGTTCAACCCCTTCGGGGTTGGGATTTACCGTGTTCTTCTAACCAAAGGTAAACCCAGGTTATTTGTATGAAACTCTTTCAGAGTTTAAAAATGTATTAGGAATAATTGTAAATATGAAGAAGTTTAGTCCAAAAGTTTCCTTCCGCTGTGGTCAATACCAAATAAGCACAGGGATAAAGTGTGACTCTATCTAAGCGATCAGATTTCCTCCTGATAACGCATCTAAAGTAACAGCTTTGTATTTATAGAGGGTTTAAATTATAAAGACCAGGCCTTGCCTCCGGTTAATTCTTCCAAAGATCCACACCCTATATTAGCCCCGGGAATAGGATCATACGCCATTACATTTTCACCTATATGTTCACTGGTTCTAAAAGCCCAAATGCTCATACTCCTAATCTGGGTTACAAATTCTGAAACCAGTTTTTCATCCTCGTTATAACCTTTTATTTCTTCATCATTAGCTTTCAGATATTTTGAAAGTAAGGCATCATATTCTTCAACGGAAGCATCAGCACCACCGAGCTCCTTAAGGGTAGCAGAAGCCATTACTTTAGCCTGTTCACCATCTTCAACACTGGAAACTTCATTGATATAGCTGTCTATAAACATGGGTATATTGAGCTCCTTAGCTCCGGGTGTATCCGTTTTAGGTAATATAAGGTCTGACAATCCTTCAATCATTTTAGCCTCTTCAGCTGAAAAAAAAGCAGGCGTCCATGCTAATTGAACTTCTCTTTTACAGCTTTGCAAAATACTTATTACAGTAGGGGTGGCAACTACATAACCCATTGTCATACCCATATTTTTTAGTGCATTTCTTCTGTTCATAATTCCTAAATTAAGCCATTTTTTAATTGTTTCACTGCATGATCAACTGCCCTGGCAGTAAAAGCCATGTATGTTAACGATGGGTTTACACAACTGGCTGATGTCATAAATGCACCATCAGTTACAAACACATTAGGAACACTATGTACTTGGTTAAACCCGTTTAAAACAGAGGTTTTAGGGTCTCTTCCCATCCGGGCAGTGCCCATTTCGTGTATCCCTAATCCGATAGAAGGTTTACTGTTGAATGAATGGACATCTTTTAGACCTGCTTTGGTAAGCATCTCAGCTCCCTGCTCGGCCATATCTTCACGCATTTTTAGTTCATTCTCTTTAAATTCAGCATCAAAGGTTACAGTAGGTAATCCCCAATCATCAAGTTTATCATAATTCAGGGTCATTTTATTTTCATGGTATGGCAAACATTCGCCAAAACCTCCCATTCCAAAACTCCAGTCACCCGGTTCCATGATTTTCTCTTTGAATTCTTTTCCATAAGCAAGTTCTGCAATTCCTTCACTCCAATCGCCTCTGCTCGCCCCTCCTTGATAACCATATCCCCTGAGGAAATTGGTTTTAGTTTTACTGTCTCCTAAATTCCTGAACCTGGGAACATATATCCCGGTTGGCCTTCTTCCTTTATAATATTGATCGTGGAAACCATCATATTTTCCGGAGGCGCCTACTCCAAGATGATGATCCATGATATTACATCCTAATTCACCTGAGTCATTCCCTAGTCCGTTTTCAAAACGATCGGATTTAGATTGCATCAATATAGATGCAGAGGCTATTGCAGAAGCACATAGGAAGATCACTTTAGCTTTAAATTCCATTTTTTCATTAGTTACCGTATCAATAACCCTTACACCGGTAGCCTTTTTAGAATCGGCATCATATATTACTTCATGAACAATCGAGTTTGGCCTCATTGTCATATTTCCCGTTCTTTCTGCTGCAGGCAGTGTAGAAGAATTACTACTGAAATATGCTCCAAAAGGACATCCTCTAATACACCGGTTTCTAAATTGACAGCTACTTCTTCCTTCAAATGTCTTAGTCCCTGTTAAATTTGCTACCCGTCCTATGGTAAAAATCCTGTCTGTATAATTTTGGGCTATATTATCAACAACAACTTTTTCCACACAATTAAACTCTATGGGTGGTAAAAAATTACCATCGGGGAGCTGAGGCAGTCCGTCTAAATTTCCACTAACTCCTATGAACCCTTCAACATAATCATACCATGGTTTAATATCTTTATAACGTACCGGCCAATCTACTCCGTGCCCATCAGTTATGTTTGCTTCAAAATCCATTTCACTTAAACGGTAACTTTGACGGCCCCACATTATGGATCGTCCGCCTACATGATATCCCCGCATCCAGTCAAAGCGTTTTATTTCATTATAAGGATGCTTTAAATCATCAACGAACCAATGCTTACTTACTTCATTAGTTGTATAACCTGTCCTGTTTTGCTTTAATTGATTTTGTATATCTTCCCGGGTTTGCTGGCCCTTAAATTTAAAATCCCAGGGATCCATATGCATGGTAGGATAATCTTCAATATGTTTTACCATTCTTCCGCGTTCCAGAACCAACGTCTTTAGTCCTTTCTCACATAACTCCTTTGCTGCCCAACCCCCTGAAATACCAGTTCCAACTACAA
This sequence comes from uncultured Flavobacteriaceae bacterium, assembly GCA_937901915.1. GTDB lineage: Bacteria > Bacteroidota > Bacteroidia > Flavobacteriales > Flavobacteriaceae > Abyssalbus. Next base: position 7,763 of record CALGUD010000153.1, on the reverse strand, counting down.
TTGCATCGTATTCTTCCAGTGGTTCGCTATAATAATATTCATTCATATAATAAAGGTATTTTTCTTGATAGGCTTCAAATATATAAATTAATTTTTTACATTAGACGCGTGATTTTTTTATTGACTTTTAATTGTAAGTGCCTTTTTGTTAAATTATTCATAATCTTTTGTTAAAGAACCGCATGAAAGTACAATCCTTTATTAAAACAGTTTCTCAGCTCGCAACGGCCATAATAGTTTTATTCTTAGCATCGTGCGGAGATACAAAGAAAAAAGAATATGTGTCAGATGAACTTGTTCAGGAGATTGAAGAAGCAAAAAAAGATGTGGAGCCTTTTTTTAAAATATCATTAGCCCAATGGTCTCTTCACAAAGCTATCAGGGACGATAAAACATTATCAAACCTTGATTTTGCCAAAAAAGCGAAAGAATTGGGTTTTGAAGGTGTTGAATATGTAAGTCAGTTATACAAACTGGAAGAAGGAAACGAACAGGCAAGTTTAGACAGCCTTGTTTTGGAATTAAAAAAGAGAAGTAGTGAGCATGGCATCCAAAATGTATTAATTATGATAGATCATGAAGGTGATTTAGCAGTTAATGATAAAGCTGAACGTGATGAGGCAATCAGAAGACATTCTATGTGGGTGGATGCTGCAGCTGATTTAGGTTGCTCATCAGTACGTGTCAATTTGTTCGGCGGCGAGGCTGAAAAAGACCCGAAAGCTTGGCACGAAAATTCAGTGGATGGTTTGGGGCGTTTGGCAGAATATGCAGCTACAAAAAATATCAATGTGATTGTTGAAAACCACGGAGGTTTATCTTCAGATGCCGGAAAAGTTGTTGAAGTGATTAAAACTATAAACTTACCAAATTGCGGAACCTTACCTGATTTTGGAAACTTTTGTGTAAAGCGGGAAAGTGGCGAACGATGGGGTGGTGAATGTATTGAGCAGTACGATATTTATAAAGGTACTGAAGAGCTGATGCCTTATGCAAAAGGGGTGAGTGCCAAAGCGTATGATTTTGATAGTCTCGGCAATGAAACGACTATTGATTATGTGAAAATGATTAAAATAATAAAAGATTCAGGCTTTAAAGGTTTTATAGGGGTTGAATATGAGGGGAACAATTTAAGTGAAGAAGAAGGTATTCTTGCTACTAAAGCATTATTGCTTAAAACTGCTGAAGAAATAAAATAAAATATTAACTTCACGGGTCTGAATCAATTTTTGGATTCATGAAGTTCTATTATAACTAACTAACCAATTAATTAAAATGGAAAACATTAACAAAAACAAACTGTTTATTGCAGCATGTATATCATTGATTGTTACATCAATGACATTTGCAATAAGAGCAGGGATTTTAACTCAGTTAGGAACTGATTTTGAAATATCAAATGAAAAATTAGGATGGATTAACAGTATGGCATTTTTAGGATTCCCAATAGCAATGATTATTGGTGGGCTTCTTTACAACACTATTGGCCCTAAAAAATTAATGATAGTTGCATTTTTATGTCATGTATTGGGTCTAATATTAACTATATATGCTGGGGGATTTTGGACTTTAATAATTTCCACTCTTTTCATTGGTTTTGCCAATGGATCGGTAGAAGCTGCTTGTAATCCTATGATTGCAGATATTTATACCAATAACCGTACTGCTATGCTAAATAAATTTCATGTATGGTTTCCCGGAGGTCTTGTAATTGGTGCTTTAGTTTCAGAATTTATGACAACTTATGGTATGGGTTGGCAAATGCAAATCGCAGTCATGCTAATACCAACTCTCATTTATGGATATTTAGTTTTCTCACAGAAATTTCCTGAAGGTGAAAATATTGAATCTAACACATCGAAAAACATAAAAGCACTTGCAGACCCTTTATATATTTTTATATTTCTCTGTATGTCTTTAACAGCTGTATCCGAATTTATTCCCCAACAATGGGTAGAAAAGATATTAGGTAGTTCTGGTGCAAGTCCAATGTTAGTGTTAGCACTAGTTACAGGTATTATGGCATTAGGCCGTTTCTTTGCAGGCCCAATTGTCCATAAGTTAAATCCAATTGGAGTACTTTGGATGTCTGCAATTGTTACTGCCGTAGCTATTTATTTAATGAGTGTTGTTGATGGTTCTATGATTTATGCTGCTGCAGCTTTATTTGCGCTTGGTGTCTGTTACTTTTGGCCAACTATGATTGGCTTTATATCAGAATATACATCAAAAACAGGCGCATTGGGAATGTCGCTAGTTGGTGGTATGGGAATGTTTGCTGTTTCAATCTGGAATGTTATTATAGGTTCTAAACTTGATATGGAAATTGCAGATGCCTTAGCTTCAGGTTTAACCGGTGCAAGTGCAGATATAGCTGCAGGTAAATCAGTATTAGGCTTTATGGTTTATTTTCCACTAGCATTAGTTGTATTGTTTGGAATCTTATTCTTTATACGTAAAAAAATTGAAAAAAGAAGAATCCCACAAGTGGCCCATTAAAAAAAATTAATAATAAAACCTTTAAAATAAAAATGGCAAAAAAAATAAGACTTGGAATACTGGGTGGTGGTGGCGACTCATTAATTGGCGTGCTGCACAGGGTAGCTTCATTTATTAATGATAACTATGAAATCGTAGGGGGCGTTTTTAATCCCAATTTTAAAGATAATAAGGATTTTGCAGAACACATTGGATTGCCTACAAACCGTATTTATAAAGATTTTGATACATTGGTTGAAGAGGAATTAAAGCTTCCTGAATCCGAAAGAATGCAGGTAGTGTCAATCCTTACTCCTAATTTTTTACATTTTCCAATGGCTAAAAAGCTCATAGAATCAGGCTTTCATGTTATTTGTGAAAAACCAATGACAACAACCTATAAGGAAGCTAAAATTCTCGAGGATGCACTGGAAAAATCCAAAACAGTATTTGCACTTACACATACGTATACCGGTTATCCCATGGTACGGCAAATGCGTGAAATGATAAAAGCAGGTGCATTGGGTAAAATACATAAAGTTGATGCTCAATACTACCAGGGATGGATAAATACACTTATTCACGATCCTGAAAAAAGAAAAACAACATGGCGTTTAAACCCTGAAAAATCAGGTGCCAGTTGTTGTGTGGGAGATATAGGCGTTCATGCATTTAATATGATTGAATTTACTACCGGATTGGAAGTTAAATCCGTTCTTGCCGATTTTAACTACCTCTATAGTGATAATAAAATGGATATTGATGCTACAATGCTTGTCCGGTTCTCTGAACACGCAAAAGGTGTTGTACGCTCCAGCCAGATTGCAACCGGTGAAGAAAACGGATTGACCATTGCAATCTATGGAGATAAGGGTGGGTTCCGATGGGAACAGGAAAACCCAAATTACCTCTATGTACTATCAGACGATAAGCCTCTACAGGTTTATAAACCAGGGCATGCTTACAATAGTGAACTCTCATTGGATGGCACCAAACTACCTCCGGGACACCCTGAAGGCATTTTTGATTCCATGGCAAACATCTATTTAGGTGCTGCACGAGCTATAAGGGGAGAAAAATACAATTCAGGAGAGTTCCCAACAATGCGGGATGGTGTACGGGGTATGGATTTTATTGAAAAATCGGTAGCATCCAATAGCAAAGGAAACATTTGGTTAGAGTTAGAAAAATAATTTATACCTCACAGGTTTTTAAAACCTGTGAGGTATTTTAAAATAATAAATTTAATAAGCGTGAAAACAATAAAAGGACCCGCGGTATTTTTAGCACAATTTGTAGATAGTAAAGCTCCTTATAACTCTCTGGACGGCCTTTGTAAATGGGCAAGCGATCTGGGTTATAAAGGTATTCAGTTACCTGCATGGGAAAAATTTATTATTGATGTTGATAAAGCCGCTGAAAGTCAGACATATTGCGATGAACTAAAAGGAAAAATAAATTCATACGGCCTGGAAATTACAGAAATTTCTACCCACCTGCAAGGACAATTGGTAGCTGTAAATCCAGCTTATGATACCATGTTTGATGGTTTTGCACCGGATGAAGTGAAAAATAATCCCAAGGCCAGGACCGAATGGGCTGTACAAACAGTAAAAAATGCCGGTACCGCCAGTAAAAGACTGGGCTTAAAAACTCATGCTACATTTTCAGGAGCCCTCTTATGGCACACAATGTATCCGTGGCCACAAAGACCCCAGGGACTGGTAAAAATGGGGTTTGAAGAACTGGCAAAAAGATGGATGCCTATTCTCAACCATTTTGATGAAAACGGGGTTGATGTTTGTTACGAAATCCATCCCGGTGAAGATTTACATGACGGAATAACTTTTGAACGTTTTTTAGAGGCTACGGGAAATCACAAAAGAGTAAATATATTATACGATCCTAGCCATTTTGTGTTGCAGCAACTGGACTATGTTCAATTTATTGACTTTTATCACCAGCATATCAAAGCATTTCATGTAAAGGATGCCGAATTTAACCCCACAGGAAAACAGGGTGTATACGGAGGTTATTCCGACTGGATAGACCGTGCAGGCAGGTTCCGCTCTTTAGGAGACGGGCAGGTTGATTTTGCTGCCATATTTTCTAAATTAACCCAGTACGGTTGTGATGTATGGGCAGTAATGGAATGGGAATGTTGCATGAAAAGCCCTGAACAGGGTGCCCGTGAAGGTGCTCCGTTTATTCAGGACCATATTATTGAAGCTACCCAAAAAACTTTTGACGATTTTGCCGGAGGAAGTATTGATAAAGATCTGTTAAAAAATATATTAGGGGTATAAAAGGTGGTAACTAGCAGAAAATTATTTGAAATATGAAGAATATACCGATTGTTATATTGTCAATTTTCCTTTTGTATTCCTGCAAAAACACAGAGACTACAAAAGAAATAGTAGAAACTGCATCTAAGATAGCAGATGAAACACAACCTGATATGACAGAACCCAAAGATCCGAAAGAAACAGAAGTATGGGAACCAAAAGTACCGGTGGTTACACCAGCCACAGAGAGCACACCTCCATCAGACGCAATTGTTCTGTTTGATGGAAAAAATTTAGATGAATGGATTACTGTTAAAGATTCTACTGAGGCAAAATGGACCTTAAACAATGACGGTAGTATGACCGTGAAAGATAAATCCGGTGATATTCAGACAAAAAAGAATTTTGGCGATATACAACTTCATCTTGAGTGGAGGTCCCCGGCTGAAGTACAGGGAGAAAATCAATCCAGGGGTAATAGCGGTGTTTTTCTTCAAGGAAAGTATGAAGTACAGATTTTGGACAATAATGACAACCCCACTTATGTGAATGGCCAGGTAGGCTCTATTTATAAGCAGTCCATTCCTTTAGCAATGGCTTCGGTTACATCCGGTGAATGGAATACGTATGATATTATTTATCACGCTCCGGAATTTGATGACGAAGGTAAAAAAACGAAACCAGGAACAATAACAGTTTTACATAACGGTATCCTGGTGCAGGACCATTATGAATTAGAAGGTACTACCGAATATATAGGGTGGCCTAAAAATCAGGCACATGGTAAAGGCCCTCTTTTATTACAGGATCACGGCGATAACAGCCGGGTAAGTTACCGGAATATCTGGGTAAGAGAATTAAATTAAACCAAACTAATATTTACAAATTATTTACAATGAAAAAGTACATTAAATACGTTTTCCTGGTCGGTGCAGGCATTATCATGGCTTCCTGCGCACAGGAAAAAAAATCTGAAGAAAAAAAAGTGGTTGATAAAAGCCTGAAAGACCTGGCAGATTTCCCGGTAGGGTCGGCCATTAGCTTATTTTCAATAGGAAGAGATTCCATTAAAGACAGTCTGGAAATACAACATTTTAATAGTGTGACTGCTGAAAATTCAATGAAAATGTTCATGGTGGCAGGCGAACCCGGTACGTATAATTTTGAAGCACCGGATAGGTTGCTTGAATATGCCCAGAAACACAATAAGAGACTTTTTGGCCATGCCTTAATCTGGCACAGCGGTACCCCGAAATGGGTTGAAGAATTCGCTGAAAAGGACTCTGTGGCGTTGGATTCGCTCATGAAAGATTATATCCAAACTTATGTAGGCCGTTACAAAGGAAAAGTTGACGGATGGGACGTAGTGAATGAAGCTATGAACACGGCAGGAGGAGAATATCGAGAAACTGTGTGGTACAATGCCTTGGGCAAGGACTATATAGCCAAAGCTTTTAACTATGCCCACGAAGCGGACCCTGATGCTGTGCTTTTTTACAATGATTTCAATATTGAGCGGGACACGGCAAAACTAAACGGGACACTTCGTATGATTGACGATTTAAAATCGCAGGGAGTACCTATTTCCGGACTGGGTTTTCAAATGCATACGCGTATGGACGTTCCCGACAGCCTCATAGCATATACGCTAAAAAAGGCCGCTGACACCGGTTTAAAAATACACCTTTCTGAAGTTGATATCATTTTTAATAAACACGACGACACTCAGGGTGGCGGCGAACAAATTCATGATGAATTGACTGAAGAGATGAAGCAACAACAGGCGGAAAAGTACAAAAACCTGGTTCTTATGTACCGCTCTATTGTACCTAAAGAACAACAATACGGAATCACTTTTTGGGGTTTTACAGATAAATATACCTGGATTAACCCATTTTTTAAATTAAATGACTGGCCCTCTATTTTTGATAAAGACCTGAAGCCGAAACCGGCATTTTATGGGTTTGCTGAAGGCCTTACAGAAGAAATAAAATAAGTATTATGCAAAGAAGAGAAGTTATTAAACTGGTTACTCTCGCAACAGGAGCAGCCATAAGTGCGCCCTTAATGAGCTCGCTGCTTACCGGTTGTAAAAAACCAGCAGAAGAGGTTGGGAAAGACTATGCCCTTACATATTTTAACGGCAACGAATTTCAGCACGTGAAAACTATTGCAGATATTATTCTGCCTAAAACAGATAGCCCTTCAGCTACAGATGTAGGCGTTCATAAAATAATAGACATTATGGTGGGGACCGTATACCGGCCACATGAAAAAGAAAATTATACCAAAAGGTTTTCTTCATTAATGAAATATCTGAATGACTCTGAATTTCTGAAAGCAGACCTTTCTGAACAGGAAGCAATTCTTAACCAATTAATCACATCTTCAGAAGATAAAGATAAAATGGCACAGGGTGCGTTTTTGGAATTAAAACAGCAAACCATAGCATATTATTTATCTACCGAAGAAATAGCAACCAAACATCTAAACTACCTACCTGTACCCGGAAAATACGAACCATGTATTACCCTTGAAGAAACAGGAGGAAAAGCATGGGCAATATGAGTACACAAGAAAACGAAGATTTAACCTACGACGCAATCGTTATAGGTTCCGGAATCAGCGGAGGTTATGCCGCTATGGAATTATGTACTAAAGGATATAAAACATTAGTACTGGAAAGAGGCAGGATGGTTCAACATGGTGAATATCCAACAGCTAATTTAGACTCCTGGGAGTTATCCAACCAAAACAGGCCACCTTATGAAGAAGTTGAAAAACATTATTCAAAACAGGACCGGTTAAACTGGTGGGTAAGAGAAGATAACAAACACTGGGTAAATAAAGATGATGAATATCCTTACGATGAAGTAGAACGTTTTGACTGGATTCGCGGGCATCATGTTGGAGGCCGTTCCCTCATGTGGGGCAGGCACTGCTACAGATGGAGTGACATTGATTTTGAAGCAAACGCCAAAGAAGGAATTGCAGTAGACT
>CALGUD010000152.1 GCA_937901915.1 uncultured Flavobacteriaceae bacterium | reverse complement strand
TTCCCTGACCAGGGAAAGGAGCTTTTTTTTATTTTTGAATAAACACAACAATTGGTATTGATCTGTAAACACACATTCAAAATCAAATAAAAAAGGGACTCCATTTGGAGTCCCGGTTGTTTGATATATTTAAGTAAAGTTAGTTAGTTTCTCTGCTTAATGTTCAACTAAGTAAGTAAACGTTTTTATTTTATCCAAAAAAAGAAACAGAAAATCTTCTAAGAGTGAATCTCATCGTAAAAATCGTGTATTTTGTCGATAATAAAGTAATAGTCAGTTTTATTTTTTATGAAATCCATGCCCGATATATCTATCACAAGTGAATTTAAGTGCATGTGAGACTTCATAAACTCCCTGTAACCCTGGTTTATAGCGTCTAAATACCCGGGTTGTATATTCTGTTCGTAATCCCTGTTCCTGGTTTTAATATTTTTAAGCAGAGTTTCGGTGTTTTGATGTAAATACACATACACATCGGGTTTTATCACGTCCTTGTACATAAAGTTAAACAGTTTCCGGTACAACCTGAATTCCTCTTTAGGCAAAGTTACTTTGGCAAATACTAAGGATTTAAAAATATCGTAATCACTCACCATAAAATCCTTAAACAGGTCCGGTTGTGATGTATCATCCATAAACTGTTGGTACCGGTCTGCTAAAAACGACATCTCCAGCGGAAAGGCATAACGTTGCATATCCGCATAAAATTTGGGCAGGAACGGATTGTCGGCAAAGCGTTCCAGTATAAGCTTACCGTTAAAATCTTCGGCTATTTTTTTAGCCAGTGAGGTTTTGCCCGCACCAATGTTACCTTCAATGGCAATAAAATTATATTTTGAAAAGTTTGTTTTTTCATGGGGTTTAAGTGATAATCCGGTTTCGGTAAGCTCACTTTCATCCTCACAGTCCGCCAGTAGTGCAGAGACTTTTTTATTGAATACCGGATGAATGAAATCCGGGGCAATGTCTGATAAAGGTTTTAATACAAACTTTCTGAGGTAGAGGTGGGGGTGGGGGACCCTGAGTTCGGGCTCATCAATAAGTGCTCTATCATAAAATAAAATATCAATGTCAATAGTACGGTCGGCATAACCTGCTTTTTCAGAGCGGACCCGACCCAGTTTTCTCTCGGTATTTAAAATTACTTTCAGGAGCTCCTGTGGTTGCAATTCAGTCTCTAGTGCAATACAGGCATTTAAAAAGTCTCCGCTGTCAAATCCCCACGAAGGGGTTTTATAAACTTTGGAAAAAGCAACTAGTTTACCGCCAAGAACTTGCAGTATTTCTACAGCTTTTTTTAGATTTTCTTCTTTATTTCCCGTATTGCTGCCAAGGGATAAATATGCTTTTTTAATGTAATTCATAATCTCATAACAAAGTAAGTAAAAGAATTTTACAAAAGTTTATCTTTGCCCATAATGTTAATAGTTAAAAAATGAACTTTTTAAGAAATTTACTCGCCTCAATAATTGGCACCGTTATAGGCTTAGGAATCCTTTTCATGCTCTTCCTTATTTTTATTTCTGTAAGCATGGCCGGATTGGCAGAGGGCGAAAGTGATTTAGTTAAAGTAAAAAACAATTCCGTTCTGGAACTGCACCTTAATGAACCTTTACTTGATTATGGCGGACAATTTATCCTGAAGGATTTTAATTTTAAATCGGAAGAATTCAACGGATTAAATGCCATTTTAAGAGCTATAAAATATGCCGAAACTGACAATAATATAAAAGGGATCAGTATTTCCAGCACGTACTTAACGGGAGGTACTGCCCAGGTTAAAGCTGTAAGGGATGCTTTAAAAGAATTTAAGGAATCTGGAAAATTTGTATATGCCTATGGCGATTACTATATGCAAAAGGACTATTATCTGGCATCGGTGGCCGATTCAGTGTATTTAAACCCTGTTGGGGAAATAGATTTCAGGGGATTGTCTTCTGAAGTACTTTTCTATAAAGACCTTCAGGAACAGACCGGGGTTAAATTGGAAGTGATCAGGCACGGTAAATACAAAAGTGCGGTTGAACCCTTTATAAGTGATGAAATGAGTGATGAGAACAGGCAACAAATATCCGAATTGCTGTTTTCTATGTGGTCATCCGTATTAAAGGATATTTCCGATAGCAGAAATATACCTGTTGCGCAACTTGATACAATAGCCGATACTTTAGGGGGTAGGACACCTAAACTTGCTGCTATAAATAACCTGGTAGATAAAATAGCGTATTTTGATGAGTACGAGTCCCTGCTAAAAAATGCAATCGGGATTGAAGATGATGAAGAGATCAATTATGTAGAAATATACAACTACGCTGAACATGCAAAGAAAAGGGTTAAGTCTATAGGGAAAGATAAAATTGCCGTTATATATGCCGAAGGTGAAATCCAGTACGCAAAAGGAAATCATAATATTATTGGACAGGTCGTAATGATGGAAGCCCTCAGGGAAGCAAGGGACGATGAAGATGTAAAAGCGATTGTTTTAAGGGTAAATTCCCCGGGTGGGAGCGCCCTGGCTTCGGATATTATATGGAGAGAGGTAGAAATGGTTAAAAAAGTGAAACCTGTTGTGGTTTCAATGGGTAGCGTTGCTGCTTCAGGAGGGTATTACATAGCTGCAGGAGCAGAACGAATATTTGCAGAACCATCCACAATAACAGGATCTATTGGGGTTTTTGGTATTGTTCCAAATATCAGTGAATTGGCAGATAAATGGGGAATTAATGCAGAGCAGGTAAATACAAACAAGAATTCCACGCTATACACTCCTTTTGAGCCGGTAACCGAAGAGTTTAAGGATTTTGCACAACAAAGCATAGAGGATGTGTACCAGACTTTCATCCAAAAAGTTTCCGATGGACGGAATTTAACTATAGAAAAGGTAGATAGTATTGCCCAGGGTAGGGTTTGGAGCGGTGAACAGGCAAAACAACTTGGACTGGTTGATGAGATTGGCGGATTGGAAGATGCCGTAGCATATGCCGCAGAATTGGGTGAAACTTCAGAATATGAAATGCAGGATTACCCGGTTTTTGAAAATAGTCTCGAAGAAATTTTTGGATCCTTTGCAGGGATCAAAATGTCTCAGACAAAAGAAGAAATCATTAAAGCAGAAATAGGGGAAGAGGCTTATAAAATGTTTAAGGATATTAAATCATTCTCCAAATTAAAAGGTACACAGGCCAGAATGCCTTTTGAAATGAATATAAAATAATATTGGGATGACGGACCGGGATAAAAAGGCAGCTTTTAAGGTTTACATTTATCTCGGTGCGTTATTTATCACCTCCCTGGTTGTATCAAACCTTATTTTTCAAAAATTCTTTTATTGGTACCCTTTTGGCGAATTTACCTTGTTTGGGGCGCCCCTATTTGAAATTTCAGTTGGTTTATTGCCATACCCGTTAACTTTTTTAATTACAGACCTTATCTCCGAGATTTATGGTAAAAGGAAGGCCAACCAAATAGTCATAGCGGGAATATTTGCTTCTGTATTTTCATTGTCCATTATATATGTTTCCAAAGTTGTACCGGCCACTGCATGGTCCGTATTAAGCGATGATTTTTTTATACTCGCCTTTGGCAATGCACCGCTGGCAGTGCTGGCATCTATGCTCGCATACCTCTCGGCGCAATTTATAGATATACAAGTTTATCACTTCTGGAAAAAACTTACTAAAGGAAGACATTTATGGCTTCGAAATAATTTTTCGACCTTTACTTCCCAGTTTATAGATACCTTTACTGTAATCTTATTATTATGCCTTTTTGGGGTTATAGACTGGGATAAATTTTATGGTTTGCTGTTAAGTGGAGTAATTTTTAAAGTTTTAATAGCATTTTGTGACACTCCTTTTTCGTATCTTTTCGTATATATATTCAGAAAAAGGTTTAAACTTAAAATAAACGAAGAAATCCAATTGGATTAAAAAAATAATAATTTAAAAATTTAAATTGTGAAAACAGCAGTAAAAATTATAAAGATTGTAGCAATAGTTATTGGCCTGTTGCTGATAACCCTACTTGTATTGCCATTTATTTTTAAAGGGAAAATAGAAAGCATTATAAAAGACCAGGTTAATAACAGTATCAATGCAGAATTTAATTTTGCCGAAGCAGATATCAGTATATTCAGGAATTTCCCGAATGCCACGGTGGTCATTAAAGATATTTCGCTGGTTAATGTAGTACCGTTTGAAGGCGATACCTTGTTTTATGCTGAAGAAACCGCACTTGCCATGTCTATTAAAGAACTCTTTAAGGGCCCGGAAGAAACTTTCCTTGTAAAGAGTTTTAAAGTAAACCATGCCAATGTAAATGTTCTGGTAAATGAAGATGGAGTAACAAATTACGACATTGCAAAAGAAACTCCGGAAACCCAGGCCGATACAACAGCTGCCGGGAAAGGATTTAAATTTACAATTGAGGAATATGAGATCACAAACAGTGATATTTCCTATCTAGATAAATCCAATAACTTTAAGCTGGAACTCACCGATTTTGTACACTTTGGGAAAGGTGACTTCTCGAAAGACCAGTTTGACCTGGATACAAAAACGGACACCAACGTTTTAATGGTGGTGGGTGATGAAAGCTACCTGAACAATACCCATATAACCCTCGATGCGGTCCTTGGGGTTGATCTTGTAGAAAGTAAATACACGTTTTTAGACAACAAAGCAGTGATCAATCGTTTGCCGTTAATTTTTGATGGTTATGTAAAAATGCTTGAAGACGGACAGGAAATGAAGATCGGCTTTAAGACGGAATCCACCGAGTTTAAAAACTTCCTTGCTGTAATTCCTGAAGAGTATTCAAAAAATATTGAGAACGTAAATACTACTGGCGAATTTATTGTTGAAGGAGTTATTTTAGGGGAGATGAACGATACCCGCATCCCGACTTTTGACGTGAGGATAACTTCAGAAAATGCATCCTTTAAATATCCTGACCTGCCAAAAAGGGTTGATAATATTCATATACTAACCAACATCGTGAACAAAACAGGGATCACCAATGACACTTATGTGGATATTGAAAAACTCTCTTTCAAGATTGATGATGATACCTTTAGTGTAAATGCCCGGCTTAGTAATTTAACCGAGAACATGCTGGTTAATGGGCAGATGTTAGGAACCATGAATCTTTCCAACCTCTCCAAAGCCTACCCGGTAGCTGCCGAAAATAACTTAAAAGGAATATTGCAAGCAGATGTAAAAGCCAATTTTGACATGAATTCCATTGAAAATAAAAATTATGAAAAGGCTCAGATAGAAGGAACGCTGGATCTCAGGGATTTTGAATTTTCGTCCGATGAAATGAAACAACCCGTTACTGTTAACAGGGCAAATATCGATTTTTCACCTAAAGTGGTTACGCTCAATAAATTTGATGCCAAAACCGGGAATACCGATTTTGTCGCTACCGGTTCCATTAATAATTTACTAGGATTTGTATTTAATGATGAAGTGATGGAAGGAAAGTTCGACCTTTCTTCGAATACTTTTTCAATAAACGATTTTATGACCTCCGAAGAAACAACAAAGCCGGATGGCGAAGTGGTGGTATCTGAAGAACAGGTAAAAATACCTTCATTCCTGGATTGTACCATAAATGCTGAAGCAAAAACGGTAATTTATGACAATCTGAACCTTAAAAATGTTTCCGGGACCCTGATCATTAAAGACCAGGCGGCTACAGTTCAAAACCTGAGAACCGATATTTTTGAAGGGAAGCTGGTTGTTAACGGAAAAGTTTCAACCAAAGAAGAAACCCCGGTTTTTAATATGGATTTAGGGATAGCAGATTTTGATATTGCTAAGTCTTTCAGCAGTCTCGACCTCTTTAAAGCCTTAAGTCCTATCGCGCAGGCTATTGAAGGGAGTATTAATTCCACAGTCTCGTTATCGGGTAATTTAAAAGACGACCTTACGCCGAATCTTGGAACCATTTCAGGTGATGCGATTGCGGAGCTTATAACCACATCTGTATTGCCGCAAAACGGAAAATTATTGTCCGGCCTTCAGCAGAACCTAAGTTTTATTGACTTTGAAGAGCTGAATATGAATGATGTGACTACTAAACTTAAGTTTGATAACGGTGCGGTTAAGGTAGAGCCTTTTCAGCTAAAGTATAAGGATATTACAATTGATGTCTCCGGCGGACACGGATTTGATAAAAGCTTAAATTACTATACTACGTTTAATGTACCTGCAAAATACCTGGGAAGTGATGTGAGCAGTATGCTTGCAAAACTAGATGATACGGAGACCAAAAATTTAACAGTACCGGTAACCGCAACTATAGGAGGAAATTATTCCAACCCGAATATATCTACCAATTTAAAAACTGCAGTAACAGGTTTAACAAAACAGCTGGTAGATAAACAAAAAGATAAACTCGTTGCCAAAGGAAAAGATGAAGTAAAGGATAGATTATCAGATATCATAAACAAGAACACAAAATCCGGGGACTCAACTACAGTTAAAAAGGATAGTGCAAAAGCTACCCAACAAGAAGCTGTAAAAGATGCCGCCCAGGATTTGATTAAAAATGTGTTTGGCAAAAAGAAAAAGGATACGGTGAAATAAAAATAAAAATCCCTTCTTTCCTTCTACTTCAAGGCAGAATGACAAAGAAGGGATTTTTATTTTTTGTTTAATCGTGGAATTGTTTAAGGGAATGATGCATTACAAAAACCCCAAAAGGAAAAGCTCCTTTCCCTTGCCAGGGAAAGGTGGATCATCACGTTTTAGCGAGATGAGACGGAAAGGGTAGAATTTAGAGCAACAACCCACCCCCTCCCGAAACAAGTTCAGGAGCCTTTTTTATAAGATGATTATACTACTTTTAACCACAACTATTTTTCTCAATACATTAAATAATTCCAATAACTTGATTTAACTTTGATGGAATTAATCTGAATAATGAAAACTTATATGTCAGGGCTGTTTTTAGTCCTTTTTTCTACCCTTATGGCTCAAAATAATACTGAAATTACAGGAGTATATACTTTAGGTTCTGCTCCGGAAGGATCTTCCCTTTTATGGGTTCTAAAAAACGGCAAATATGCAATCACCTATTTCGGTGGTATCCAGGTGGGAAGCTGGAAGAAAAAAGATAAAACATTTGAGTTCAATCCGGATGTGAAAGAGAATAAATTTGAACTGTACGGCCGGAAAAACAAAAATTTAAAGGAACAATCGCGTATTTTTTTCAGCGGATTTGAAGACACTGATGTTTTTGTTGGTTTTACCAATGAGGGAGAAGCCCTTAAAATGAAAAGAGTCTTCAATGAAGATGCTAACTGCTTTGGTTTTCCTTATATACATACTTTAGATAAAACTCCTGGTATTGTATCCTTTATGTATGAACATGACGGGAAAGCAAGCGTTGTGTATACATTCAAAAATCCACTGGCATGTAATGATTTTGCAGTTTTAAATTATGTACGTAGCGCCCAGTCTGAAGAAATGTCTTTTACGGCTGTTTATGAAAAAAACAGTTTACAAATCCTCAACAATTATGGCGGGGAAAATGATTCTTATGACAAAAACCCACTTCCTCAAGAAGGAGAAGATATAGAATTTTTAATGGAAATAACAAGTAAGGATATGACCAGCCCCGAAACTATGTATTACAATCCTTGTTATATAAATTTTGAAGGCAATCCTGAAGAATTCTATGAATTCAATGATGAAAAAAGAGCATATATCAATCCAGAGTATTATAAAGAAGGGGATGAGAACGACGATAGTGAAGATGCTTTTGATAAAATGACGGTTATTTTCCCGTATCAGGCCATAAAACCAGTTAAAGAAGCTAAAAAATATCAACTGGATAATGAATCGATATTCACAGTTACCTGTGATTAGGGATTTTTTAGATCCAAAGGGCAGATTACTTCGTCAACGTTAAAACGTTTCCTCGTAATGACGTTAGAATGGTCATTGCGAGGAGTGAATGCAATGAACGACGTGGCAATCTGCCGAATAGAAATAATTAATCAAAATAAAAAAGCCAACCTTCAGACAAATCTTCCCATTCAGGGTTCGTAGAATTTATCAATTCTTCTTTTCTTTTTCTATTACCTGATTTTAACTGTTTTTCTCTATCAATTGCTTGTTTGATATCATTAAATTCCTCGTAATAAATAAGCTTGTCACAATTGTATTTAAAAGTAAAGCCTTTGTATGTTTTAGTTTTGTGTTGATAAACCCGTTTAATGAGATTACTTGTAACTCCTATGTAAATAACAGAGTTATTTTTATTTGTCATAAAATACACATAGGATTTATTCATAGAATAAAAATAAGAAAAATTGACTCACCGTCATTGCGAGGAGTGAATACAATGAACGACGTGGCAATCTGCTTCTTGTATTGCAAAAAACTAAAAATAAGAAAGGATTTAAAAAAAAGACAGGCAGATTACTTCATCGCTCCGCTCCTCGTAATGACGTTAGAAGGGTTATTGCGAACGTAGTGAAGCAATTTTTTGAATGAAACGGGCAGATTACTTCGTCAACGTTAAAACGTTTCTTCGTAATGACGTTAAGATATTATATCCTACTCTGAAAAGTATACAACTGATAATACCGTCCCTCTTTAGCAATAAGATCCTCGTGTTGTCCGCGCTCGGCAATGTGTCCGTTTTCAATAACCAATATCTGGTCCGCTTGTTTAATGGTACTTAACCTGTGGGCTATAACAAAAGTAGTCCGGTCTTTCATAAGCATGTGCAGACTCTTTTGAATATAAGACTCACTCTCTGTATCCAGGTTAGAAGTGGCCTCATCTAAAATAATGATCTTCGGATTTGCCAGTAAAGCCCTCGCGATAGAGATCCGTTGTTTTTGTCCCCCCGATAATTTCACCCCCCTTTCCCCTATAACCGTATCCAATCCGTCATCAAAACGGTCTGTAAATTCATTTACATACGCATGTTTTACGGCATTCAGTAGTTCCTCCTCTGTGGCATCGGGCCTGGGGAATAGAATATTTTCTCTAATAGTTCCTTCATATAAAAAATCATCCTGCAAAACCACGCCCAGGTGTTGCCTGAAACTACTCAGGTTAACCTTTGAGAGGTCAACCCCATCCATCGTAACCTTTCCTTGCTTCGGACTCAAAAAAGTGGCGGCTAAACCCGCTATGGTCGATTTCCCCGATCCTGATGAACCCACCAGGGCAGTTACACTGCCTGCAGGGGCATCAAACGAAATATTGTGTAAAACCTCTTTGCCTTCTTCATAGCTGAAAGAAACATCTTCAAACTTAATATTCCCTTCTATTTTATCTAAATAAATAGTCCGTACTTGCGGATTATCCTCTTCTTTCATATCCATTAATTCCTGGGTACGGTCTAACCCCGCCATCGCTTCTGTTAGTTGGCTTCCAATATTGCTCATCTGCACTATAGGCGCAATCATAAACCCTAAAAACAAGGTAAAGGATACAAATTCACCGTACGTCATGGTGTTATCCATGATAAAATACCCGCCAATTCCCATAATCCCTGCAGAGGCCAATCCGAGTAAAAAAGTAGATGAACTCGTCATAAGTGCAGTGGCGGTAAGGCTCTTTTTTACGTTGAGGTATAAACGTTCAACTCCTTTTTCAAAGATTTTGTTTTCCTGTTCTTCAGCATTAAATCCTTTTATGACCCTTACTCCATTCAGCGTTTCAGTCAACCTTCCCGTTACCTCCGCATTGATCTTTCCACGGTTCCTGAAAATAGGGCGTATATAACCAAATGCCTTCAGCGCTATAAATGCAAAAATCCCGACCGGAAGTAACACAAAAGCAGTCATAGTGGCATTAATCTTTATTAAAATAACCAGGGATATGATTGCTGTAATGCTTCCACCAATGAGTTGTACCAATCCGGTTCCAACTAAGTTTCGTACACCTTCAACATCAGACATAACACGAGATACGAGTGCCCCCGATTTATTATTGTCAAAAAAGCTAATGGGCAGCGTAAGGAGTTTTCTTTGCACTTTGGCGCGCAGCAGTGAAATTAAATGCTGGGCTTCTACACTCAATAAACGTGTTAAGGAAAATGAAGTTATTGCCTGTACCAAAATGGCAGCCGAGACAATGATCAGTAAGTTTGTCAGCGATTGCATATCCTTTGAAGGAATCACTTCATCTATTAAACTTTTACTGGCATAGGGTAGTACCAGTCCGGATAAACTCTTAAGGATAATAAGGAATAAACCAAAAAAGATGATCTTTTTTCTCGGCCAGATGAATTCCTTAAATGCCCATGAAAAGGCTACTTTTTTTTTGCTCATAATTTTGTGTTGTCCAATATTAAGCCAAAAAATAAAAAGTGACAATAAGACACTAGTGAGTCAAATAAATAGTTAAGAGTTGTACTTTAAGTTTTGTTTTGCTCTTCTTCCTCAATCATCTTTTTAATGATGACTATTTGTCCTAAATGATAATAACTGTGTTCAACTACTCCTTCCATATTTCTTAAATAGGTCCCGTATTTTTCATCGACGAATACATCATCCAGTTTTTCATCGGACATATTTTTTGCCCGGCTGATAAATTTTTCTGAATTTGATAAAAATTCATAGAGCAAATTTTTCCAGTCTTCTTCATTTTTAATGGGAGGAAGATCAAAACTATACTGATCCTGGATCTCAAGTTCTCCGCCTTCAAATACATTTAAAATGCCGGCCAGGTAATAATTAACATGGTAAGTTAAGGCCGCAATAGTATTAAGATCGGCTATTTTATAAATCGACTGCTGCCATGTGATAGTCATTAATTGTGCTTTGAAATTGGTGTTAGCAATCCAACGTCCATTTAAAAGGACTTCTTCTAACCTGTTTGCTATGAGTTTATTTCGCATTTTTTAGATATTTATCAATCCACTTTGTAGCCTGGTTGGTCCACTCAGAAGGCAGCATATGTCCGCTTTCAAAAAACACCAGATCTTTTATATCACTACCGATTAATGTGTGAAGCTGCTGTGCAGTTTCCCGGGTATAGTTTCTTTCATCCTGGCTTCCCATTAACATTAAAAATGGCTTGTTTTTTATATAAGGTGCCATATTATGAACTGCAGTGGGCAAATAAGGTACTGTAATTATGGGTGAAACACAAGAAACGGCCATCCTGACCCGGGAGTCTGTCGCACTGAGTATAAACGTCATGATTCCCCCCATACTGTAACCGATAACCCCTATTCGGGAAGTGTCAATTTCTGACCGGGTACCCAGGTAGTCCATTGCACGTCTGTACTCTATTACTGATTGTATCATCATATCCCGGGAACGCACAAACCATCCTTTTTCAATGATGCTGAGAGGAGATTCAAAATTGTTGTTTATTACACGCTCTCCATGATATTCCGCATCTAAAGACAATACTGCATACCCGGAAGCAAGCAAATCTTCCGTGAGTTTTCCCATAGGGCTATTTTCTTCCCACCAACTTTCTTTGGAACTGGTAAGTCCGTGTACCAACAGTACACACGGATATGGGCCGGTTTTTATTTTTGGGATGGCTAAGTAGCCTGGAACCTGTCCTCCGGTAGTGTTACGAAAGACAATTTTTTCACGTACATAACCCGGCTTCTCAAGTTTATTAACAACATGTGCTTCAAGTGGTATGGATAGGTCATATTCAAAAAACTGGCGCATCACTTCAAAAGCTTCTGCCCCAACCGGGGTCATATCAGAAGTATTACTATTCTGTGCCTGCAACAAATGAAGAGGAAAAGCTACAAGCCATATAAATAAATAAATGGGTGTTAAACTTATTTTATTCATGATTAATGTTTTTATAAGCTCGTTAAAAATAGAGAAAATTTGGGAGTTAAAATTGTTTAGTTCAGGCTTATCGTTTCCTTTATAAAACAGGGAAAACCCGGGGCTCTAAAATCCGTGCTTAGGATTAATAATGAATTAACTCTTTGCTTGTTAGGTGTTTATGAGGATGTTTTTTAATTCTAAATGATATTTATCATATTTTATTTTACTATTTACACGTAGTTTTGAACCCTAAACCAATACCTATGTGTAATAATTTTATCCAGAAATATAATGTCCCGGGTCCCCGCTACACCAGTTATCCCACCGTACCTTATTGGAATAAAGATACATTTTCGTTAAAAGAATGGTCTTTATCTGTAAAGAAATCTTTCAGGGAGAGCAATTTAAAAGAAGGCATAAGCCTTTACATTCATCTTCCTTTCTGTGAAAGTATGTGTACATTTTGTGGCTGTCATAAGCGGATAACAAAACGACATGAAGTAGAGACACCCTATATAGAATCTGTGCTAAAAGAATGGAGATTGTATTGCAAGATCCTGGACGGACTTCCTAAAATTAAAGAGATACATCTTGGTGGCGGCACGCCTACTTTTTTTTCCCCTGAAAATTTAGATGAGCTGCTCACCGGGATTTTTAAATATGCCCGGAAAGCCGAAGACTTTGAATTTAGTTTTGAAGGGCATCCCAATAATACAACCAAAGAACATCTTACAACCTTATACAATTTTGGCTTTACCCGTGTTAGTTACGGCATACAGGATTATTCCCCCAAAGTGCAAAAAGCGATCAACAGGATACAGCATTTTGAAACGGTACAGGTAGCAACCAATAGCGCCAGGGATATCGGCTACACATCAGTAAGCCACGACCTTATTTTCGGTCTTCCGTATCAGACAGAAGAAGATATCATCAATACCATCAATAAAGCCAGCCTGCTTATGCCGGACCGGATCGCTTTGTACAGTTATGCCCATGTACCGTGGATGAAAGGCAACGGACAAAGGGGATATGATGAAAAGAGCTTGCCAACCGGGGAAGAGAAGCGAAAACTTTATGAAATCGGAAAGCAAATGCTGGATGATATAGGATATGTTGAAATAGGAATGGATCATTTTGCCCTAAAAAGAGATTCGTTATATAAATCGATGAAAGCAGGAAAACTACACCGGAATTTTATGGGGTATACGGCTTCCAAAACAAAGCTGATGATCGGACTTGGAGCTTCAGCGATCAGTGACAGCTGGTACGGGTTCTCCCAGAATGTAAAAAATATAGAAGAATACCAACAACTGATAAATAATGACATCCTTCCGGTTTACAGGGGGCATATCTTAAATGAAGAAGACCTGGTGATCCGCCAGCATATATTAAATCTCATGTGCCGTTTTGAAACTACCTGGGATTACAATCTGCTTTATTTTGAAGAACTGCCCTTTATTTTGCTGAAACTTTCGGAAATGGAAACAGACGGACTTGTTGAAATAAGCAATAAAAAACTGACCATCACAGAAGCCGGGAAACCTTTTGTGCGGAATGTTTGTATGGCTTTTGATGTATTACTGCAACGCAACAAACCCGAAACAGAACTTTTTTCGATGACGGTTTAAGGAAGTTAGCAGTACGATTTACGAAGTACGAAGTTTATAATTATGAATGATAAATTAAGGTTGGATGTCGGGTGACCGATGACGGATGAAAATTATGAATGAAGAATTTAGAATGCAGATTGTGTAGTTCCCTGAATAGAGTTGACCGTTTTAATCCAATTAACATAAGTGGTGACCGGTGTCGGATGTTAATCAGAAGGACGAATTACGATGTATGAATCCCTTAAGTCTTGCGTCTTGTATCCTGTGTCTTGTATCTTAGGTCGGGTGTTGGTTGGATAAAGTTACCAACCTATATCATTCCCGGCTCATACTCGTTATCGGTCACAAACAAAAATCCCATTAAGCCAGCATTTTCCACTGCTTCTTTAATGCTTTTATGAACCACGGTAGCATAATATCCTCCTTTAAGCGGCATATTTTGTGTCCTTTCAGTTTTTCCTCGTCCAGGCACATTTGCTCGATCTGCAGAACATTGCCCCGTTCACTCAATATCACTTCAGATTTATCCATATTTAGCCCACTTACAATACCTACAATATTGGAGACCTTATAAGCGTGTTTTTCACCGGTAGGAGCATACGTAACATCCGCATCAAAGTACTGGATATTATCTACTCCCAGGGAGTTCAGGATCTCAATAAAACGTTGTGAAAACATGAGTGACCGGGTGGGTTCATGTATATCACAGGGTGGAAATTCATCTGCATCCTCTGCTTGTTTGTCCACCGAAAGAACAATTTCATAGTTTTCCTGCACGACTTCAATGGAAACCCCATCATTTACCATAATATCCGGGCCTTTTATCACCTTGCAGGTGGGGCCAGCCCAGGGCGGGTCAGCAAGCATGATGTAAAAGTTTTTATCTGTCATAAGCTTGGTTAAATTTTGACAAAAAAAGGTATTTTTTTTGAATTTTCGGAATATAGAATTGAATTTTTAAAGCTGGGTGACCGATGTTGGATGACTGGGATTGGTATAGTAATCTGCTTATGTATTAGATAAACACCAAAAAATTTAATTAAGGAGGTAAGTTTTTTAAATGTATGTAAAACGGTCATCTCTATTCAGGGAACTACAAGGGTGATGTTAAAGCTTGAGACGGAAAGGGTAGAAAATCGTTCATTAATCTTCTCCTTCAATTGTAATATCCAAAAATTCACTTCCTATTTTCAGTCCAAGTAGTAAGTTAATGGTCTCATTGTCTCCTGAAGCAATTAGAAGTTTATATTTATTACCTTCACTAGAAATTTCAATGTCTTCTACTGCTGCAATTCTAACGGTCATTGAAAGTGATTTATTAAAAGGTACATTAATAAACCAATTTTCTTGTACTGTTCCCTCTTTTAATAGCCCAATTAGGTAAAATTCGTTTCTCCGCCTAATCGCAAAACTATCAATTACCTCAAATTGTCCTTGTCTTATTTTAGTATTCATTTTTTTTGAGTTTTGTTATTTCCATTATTTCAGTTAACCTATTCAATCCGATTTTTGATATAAATTTGTATGTCAGTCGTAAAAGTACAAACCGGATAAATAATAATAAAAAGATGAAAGGGATTATTAAGTCTGTTGATGTTTGGAGTCCGTTTAAGAATACTAAAATTCCAAACCAGATAGCATTAAAATTGACAACAAAACCTGAATAGTTTTGTGAACTTGAATTTTTATGATTCCTTCTTTATTTTGAAATTGACCTGTCAGAACACAAAAGGCACCAAATCCCACAATTGAAGAGATAATTTTAAATCCGTTATTATCAACCCGCCCGATAAAGGCTTCTTTAACACCCCATTCAGAGACAAGAGAATTGCTCATTTTTGTATTCCGTTTTAATTTGTTCATTACCATTGAGCTTTCATTTTTCAACTCAACTTCATATTCATCAGAGGGAAATATTGTCATTTATGAGAGTTTTTGTGGCAGTGTTTTGCTACTTGATCTTATAGCGCTGTGTAATTGTATTTATTCATCCAATTATTGCATATGTAAATGTAACTTTTTGTAAAAATAATGAAAATTCATAGCAAGATTGAGTGTTTGGTAAGGAAGTTAGGTGTCGGGTGACCATTGATTTTTACTGTCTCTGTTCCACAACAAAAAAAATGAATAACAGGTACTCCCCTTTGGGGGAGATAGAGGGGGGCTTAAGGCACCACGCAATCCGGATTGGCCTTAACCATTAGTTGTACGTTGGATGGGGAAATATACGGAATACCCAATCCCATTCCCCTTAAAATAAAGAAAGCGCCAATAACAACCACAAAAACCGGTATCAATTGTCGGATGTGTTTCCTGGCGGTGACCGATAAAAAGTTACCTACATAGGCAGCGCCGGTCATTAGTGGAATAGTCCCCGCACCAAATAACAACATGTACAAAGCACTTTTTTCGGGACTTCCCATGGCCAAGGCACCAAAAAGTGCCATATAGATAAGGCCGCAGGGTAAAAATCCGTTTAAAATACCAATTGAAAACAAGGAAGTATAACTTTTATCCTTCAGCCTTTTTCCCATAGCCGATTTTACACCCGAGAGCAATTTAAAAACCGGTTTGGAGAAGTTGTATTTATTGAGGTGACGGTAAGGGATCAGGATAATAACAATCATTAAAACACCCGTAATGATGGATAACTTTTGCTGAAGTCCGCTTATAAATAATCCTTTTCCCACCAGTCCAAAAACCAAGCCCAGAAATCCGTAGCTTATTAACCTGCCGGAATGATACGTGAACAACTGAAAGAATTTTTTAATTGGTTGAGCCCTGTCTAACGGCAATACAAATGCAATCGGCCCGCACATGCCAATGCAGTGAAGGCTACCTAAAAATCCGAGTATGATTGCCGATGCTAACATTAAAAAGTAATTGCTTTTTGGTAAAAATATTCTTCCTTGTTGTATGCCCAGGTTATTTCAACATTCCAACGTCCGGCAGATAAACTTTGCTCAGGTATGAGTAAATTGGAACCGGACAATGTGATTGGCACCTCAAAATCCATTTGTTTGTCCGATGGCCTGTAAAGAAACACACTGCCTGATATTGCGGAGGCATCCAGCTTTTCCGGAAAACTCACCACCAATCCGTTTTCGGTTTTATTTACCAATAGGTCTAGCCCCAGGTCCTTCGACTTCTGTTCTTTATTACGTTGCTTTTCAAAAGCCAGTTCTTTCTTATAATAAGATTCCGTAACCATATCATGGTCATAGGCACTATCCGTATTTATAGTAATCACAAAATACAGGATAAAGGATATGAATGCTATAAAAGCCAACACAATCCCCGTTCCCCAGTTTAATTTTAGTTTCATAATCTTCTTTTTTATTTGTGCATTTCCCCTGCGGGGCAGGGTTAATTGTTAACGGTTATAGTTTTTTGGATTAAAGCCCCCTCTGGCCTGCCTTTGTCGGCAGACAGGCTCCCCCCAAGGGGGCGGATTGTTTTTCGATTTGACTCTGCACTTTGCACTCATCATTTTAGCATTCTTACTTCGTACTTCAACTTTACATCTGTCACGCGACAAAAGACAAAAGATGCAAGACACAAGACGCAAGACGAGTTCAGAGTTATGAAGTAGCTGTCTCAAAAATTCTGCATTCTTAATTCTTAATTTTGCATTTTTTCCTTCGTACCTCGTACTTCAAACTTCGTCCTTCAAACTCATCCATCATCGGACACCCGACATCCAACCAAAATTCATAATTCATAATTCTTCATTTTACATTATCTATAACTCCTCGGCCCCATAAAATTCGTAGTCGTGGTTTCAATCAATTCATTGCCACTATACACCCCGATTTTCAGCCTGGTTTTGTCCGTATCTAAAAATGCCTTATCAATTTCAACAAACAAGGAACCTTCTGCCAGTCCTTCCCCAGGAATGATAAAGTTATTTTTGGAAACGAGGTTAATTGAGCCGGTGTGTGATTCCAGTTTAAAACTCACATCTTCAATGTCTCTTGAAGTTTTATTGATTATCTTAAAAGTATACACATTACTGATTATATTTTCTCCCTTGTGTTCATACAATTGTCCGGGTAACCGTAAAATGGTAGCTTCCACATCATTCCTTAAAAACAGCATGCCTGTGAGCAAACCGGTTAAAATAGCCAGTACTGCTATATAACCTTTCATCCTGCCTGTGAGTTTAAAAGGGGTTTTATTTTCAATATTTTCTTCGCTGGCATACCGTATTAATCCTTTCGGCAGATTGACCTTTTCCATAATGATGTCGCACTCATCTATGCAGGCAGTACAGTTTACGCATTCCAGCTGGGTACCGTTCCTGATATCAATTCCTGTAGGGCATACATTTACACATTGAAAACAATCAATACAATCCCCTGCACCCACTTCTTCCCGGTCTTCGCCCTTTCTGAATTTTTTGCGTCCGTTTTCACCTTCCCCGCGTTTATGGTCATAGGCAACCACAATAGATTTTGTGTCCAACAAAACACCTTGTAACCTTCCGTACGGACAAGCTATAATACAAACCTGCTCCCGGAACCATGCAAAAACAAAATAAAAAACAGCGGTAAAAATAATAAGGGATATAAGGGTACTAACGTGTTCCAGTGGGCCCTCTAGTATGAATTGCATCAATTGGTCACTGCCAATCAGGTATGCTAGAAATACATTGGCAATGATGAACGAAATCAGAAAAAACACAAACCATTTCAACAGGCGTTTACGTATTTTTTCAGCATTCCATTCTTGTTTATCCAATCGTATCTGCGCACCTCGGTCGCCATCTATCCAGTATTCAATCCTGCGGAATACCATTTCCATAAAAATGGTTTGCGGACAGATCCATCCGCAAAAAATGCGTCCGAATGCAACAGTAAACAATGTAATAAAAACAATTCCAATGATCAGTGAAATTACAAACAAGTAAAAATCCTGTGGCCAAAAAGGGAAACTAAAAATATTAAAACGGCGTTCCACTACATTGAACAATAAAAACTGGTTGCCGTTTATTTTTACAAATGGGGCCAGTAACAGGAATATCAGCAATCCGTAGCTAACCCATTTCCGGTAGTCATAAAACTTTCCGTTGGGTTTCTTCGGATAAACCCAGGAACGTTTACCCTCTTCGGTAACTGTTCCTATGCTATCCCTGAAATTATTCTGTTCTTCCTGCGACATTTTATAAATTTATTCCATTCATTATTTAAACCTGAAAAGGTTTTTGTTACTCAAGAGCATTGTCACCCAGCCATACATCCCCTTCGGGTGCTTTGGCATCAACAGGTTCTGTTCCGTACAAGGTCAGGATATAACTGGAAACCTGTGCTATTTCCAGGGGTTTCAAACTTTGTTTCCATGCAATCATCCCTTTTCCGCTTCTTCCGCCTTCGCTAACAGTATGAAAAATGTTTTTTATGCCACCCCCTAAGATCCAATGGTCATCGGTTAGGTTAGGGCCAATTCCACCCCCTCCGTCTGCTCGGTGACAGGCAATACAGTTTAGTTTATAAATGTCAGCCCCGGCAGCAAGGTCAGAAGGCTCCGTCAGGGCAACAACTGTTTCGGCATCTACCAGGTCTTTTGCAGTTTTTTTATACGCTTCAATTTCAACCTGGGCTGCGGCCACTTCGTTTTGGTATTCTTCTAGTTGTGTCTCCCCTCCAAAAATGTGGTACCTTGCCATATAAACCACAGCAAAAATTATCGTAAGATAAAACCCGTACAACCACCAGGGTGGGAGGGAGTTATCCAATTCTTTAATTCCGTCATAATTATGGTCCAGGATAATTTCACCTTCTTCTTCAATTGGTTTTTGGTCCAGTAGCTTGTGATACAGCCTTTTATACCATGCATTAGCTTTTGCTGTAGCTTTTTTCACTTCAATAGCCTTTTTTTGCTCTTCAGTCATCATCGCATCGGCTAATGAGTTCATGGCGCCCAGGATAACTTCAATTCCAATAAGGATAATGGCAACCATTGCAATAAAAAGTGAAACTGCAGGGTATGCAAGAAAAGCAGGTTTCTCTCCTGAATCAATAAAGTATTCAGCAGTTATAGCTACCAGGACTACAATTAAAATTACGCGTAAATAGGATGCAAAATCTTTCATCTTTTAAGTTTTTTAATTTTCTGAATCAACCTTATTTATTGATTTTCGCCATTATCCAACGGAAATTCACTCACCTCTTTTATATATTCTTTCTTAGCAGTGAATACCCACCAGAAAAGTGCTACAAAAAACACAAAAAATATAAAGAGTGATATGATGGGATAAATCTCAATCCCGTCTATAGATGCCATATGGTCTTTTACAAATTTCAGCATGATTACTGTGTTTTAGTGGTTTCGGGTTCAACATCCTTTATCTTGATATCTGTGCCCAGGCGTTGCAAATAGGCAATAAGGGCAATAATTTCCCGGTCTTTCATCTCAATAAATACCTCTCCGCGAACTTCTGCATCTCTTTTGTCACTTTCATAATTTTTAGCAAAGTCGGGATCGTTGTACAGATTCTTTTCTATGAGGGAAGCCTGCTTATCCATGTGTTCTTGTGCGGTTGCAATATCCTCTTCGGTATAAGGCACCCCCAGTTTTACCATGGTTTTCATTTTGTCTTCAGTATCAGACCTGTCCAATTTATCCTTTACCAGCCACTGGTATGCCGGCATGATACTTCCTGATGATGTACTTTGCGGATCATACATATGGTTTAAGTGCCAATTGTCAGAATATTTACCTCCAACCCTCAATAAATCCGGGCCAGTACGTTTACTTCCCCAAAGGAAAGGGTGGTCATACACAAACTCTCCCGCTTTGGCATATTCGCCATA
This sequence comes from uncultured Flavobacteriaceae bacterium, assembly GCA_937901915.1. GTDB lineage: Bacteria > Bacteroidota > Bacteroidia > Flavobacteriales > Flavobacteriaceae > Abyssalbus. The sequence goes on along the minus strand of CALGUD010000152.1, from coordinate 58,828 downwards.
CCGTTCTGTTTCACTTCTAAAAGGCCTTACCATTTGTGAGTGGCAACCTACACAGCCTTCGCGTATATAAAGATCCCTGCCTTCCAGTTCCAGTGGAGTATAGGGTTTTACACTGGTAATTGTCGGGATATTGGACTTCACCATAAGGGTGGGCACAATCTGAATAACGCCACCAATTAAAATAGCTACGGTAGCCAGGATGGTTAATTGTACCGGCCTTCTTTCCAGCCAGGTATGGAACCCTTCACCGGAGATGCGTCCCTTTTTAACCCTGGTAAGTGCAGGGGCTTCAGCCAGCTCATCTTTTACATCGGTCCCTTTTCGTATAGTTTGTATGGTGTTGTAAATACTTATAAACATCCCGATAATAAAGAGGGTACCTCCAATGGCACGCATCCAGTACATAGGCATGATCTGTGTAACAGTTTCAAGGAAGTTACCATACAGGAGGGTTCCATCCGGATTAAATTGTTTCCACATAGAAGCCTGGGTGAATCCGGCCACGTACATAGGCAATGCGTAAATGATAATTCCCAATGTACCTATCCAGAAATGTAAATTGGCCAATGGAACTGAATACAATTTAGTCTTAAACATTCGCGGAACCAGGTAATACAGCATTCCGAAGGTTAAGAAACCGTTCCACGCAAGGGCACCTACGTGAACGTGTGCAATAATCCAGTCGCTAAAGTGCGCAATGGCATTAAAGTTTTTCAGGGAAAGCATGGGACCTTCAAAAGTGGCCATCCCATAACCGGTAATGGCAACTACCATAAATTTAAGCACCGGGTCTACCCGTACTTTATCCCAAGCACCTCGCAGGGTTAGTAATCCATTAATCATACCACCCCAGGAAGGAGCGATTAGCATTATAGAAAATACAACACCCAGGTTTTGTGCCCAGTCAGGAAGTGATGAGTACAACAAGTGGTGTGGGCCTGCCCAGATGTATATAAATATGAGCGACCAGAAGTGAACTATTGATAATTTATAGGAATAAATGGGTCTGTTTGCTGCTTTCGGAACAAAATAGTACATCAACCCCAGAAATGGTGTCGTTAAAAAGAATGCCACTGCATTGTGTCCGTACCACCATTGTACCAGCGCATCCTGAACCCCTGCGTATACCGAGTAACTTTTAAGTCCACTCACCGGAAGTGAAAGGCTGTTAAAAATATGCAGTACTGCAACCGTTACAAACGTAGCCAGATAAAACCAGATGGCTACATACAAGTGCCGTTGCCTTCTTTTGAAAATAGTTCCTATCATATTCACACCAAAAGCTACCCATACAATGGCAATGGCAATATCAATAGGCCATTCCAGCTCCGCATATTCTTTTGAGCTTGTATATCCCAACGGAAGTGTAATTGCTGCTGCCACAATAATGGCCTGCCATCCCCAGAAATTAAGACTGCTCAGGAAATCACTGTACATTCTTGCTTTAAGCAGACGTTGCAGTGAATAATACACCCCGGCAAAAATGGCGTTACCAACAAAGGCAAAAATTACCGCATTGGTGTGAAGTGGACGTAAACGACCGAAACTCAGCCAGGAAATACCATCGGTAAGGTTAGGAAATATAAAAAGGAATGCGAGCAGTAAGCCGACCAGCATTCCTACGGCGCCCCATATCATGGTGGCATACAGGAACTTTTTTACAATTTTGTTGTCATAGTAAAATTGTTGTACTTCCATAGTTATTACGTATTAGAGGTTTTATTGGTTTTTGTATCTGTTTTAATGGATTCACTTTCGGTTTTGCTTTTAACGAGTTCATCTTCAAAAAGCATACGGACTGATGGCGTATAACTATCGTCGTATTGTCCGCTGCGTACCGCTACAACAAATGCGATAAAAAATATAACAGCTACCACAATACTTACCGTTATTAAAATGTAGATAACACTCATAGCATAGGTTTAAGCATGGACAAATGTAGTTTTCATCATTTTTATAAAAGATGACATTTGTCATGGTTTTAATTTTTTTTACCGGTTTAACAAAGATTATAAAAAGCTTTTCTCTCTGTCCGGGTAATGTAAAGGCCGGGTCATTTTAAATGACGACCTTCTTTGTTATTTTAATTTTCTCCCTACATAATTTGTCAGTACCGTAGTAAAAACCACTACGCTAATTGAACTTAATGGCATTAATACTGCTGCCACCACGGGAGATAAGTGCCCGGTAACTGCAAAAGAAAGGCCTACTATATTATATAGGAACGACAGGATAAAACTCGCTTTAATGATGCTCATCCCTTTTTTGGAAACTGATAAATAACCGGCAATGTTATTGAATTTTGAAGCATCCAGGATAGCATCACAGGCCGGGGAAAATATATTTACATTTTCAGCCAGTGCGATACCCACATTGCTTTGCCGTAATGCGCCTGCATCGTTCAATCCGTCGCCTACCATGAGAATATTGGCACCTTCTTGTTGATGAAACTTAATGTAGTTCAGCTTATCTTCCGGTTTTTGGTTAAAAAACAACTTGGTTTTGGCAGGCAATAGCTTTTGCAGGTTTTCACGTTCGCTTTCATTGTCGCCGGAAAGTATAGCCAGGTCGTATTGCTCTTTCAGCTTTTTAAAGAGGTTTGCCACTCCGTCACGGTACCGGTTATAAAATGTGTATTTGCCTTTGTATCCTTTTTCGGTACGGATATGTACACTTGTTTTTTGAACAGATGTGGCATCCGAAATACCCACAAATTCCGCCGACCCGATTTTTATACTTTCAGTATGGGCAGATCCCTCAATACCTTTTCCTGCATATTCCTTAAAATCATCGAGAACAATAATATCATTTGCTTTTAAAAGTTCATACAATTGCCTGCTCAGTGGGTGGTTAGAATTCCGTAATGTGTTTTTAAGCAGCAATTCTTCCTCTGTGGTCAGGTCCATTCCTTCATAGGCAATTTGTGTCTTTCTTGCTGAGGTAATCGTGCCCGTTTTATCAAAAATAATAGTGTTTATCTTTGCCAGTTGCTCAATAACGCTTGCATTTTTGAGGTAGAATTTTTTCCTCCCGAAAATACGCAACAGGTTGCCAAGGGTAAACGGGGCGGACATCGCCAGGGCGCAAGGACAAGCAATAATCAAAATTGCTGTAAACACATTCATGGCTTTGGCCGGGTCATACCACAGCCAAAAAGCACCTGCACCAAAAGAAATAAGTAGAATTACAATCGTAAAATATTTGCTGATGGAATCCGTAATGGTTTTAAACCCTTTGTTTTTATCTGTTGAAAAGACATCGTTACTCCATAATTGGGTAAGGTAACTCTGTGATACCGATTTTAATGCTTCCATTTCAATAGCACCCCCCATTTGTTTTCCTCCGGCAAATAATTTATCACCACTTTCTTTCCGTACGGCTTCAGATTCCCCGGTTACAAAGCTGTAATCTATGCGGGCATGGCCGTTTATAAGAATACCGTCCATCGGGATCAGTTCTTCATTCCGGATAAGCAAGCGGTTTCCCTGTTCAATATCATATACCTGTATACTTTCTTCTTTTCCATTCACAATACGGGTAATGCCTATTGGGAAATAGCTTTTATAGTCCCGTTCAAAAGAAAGGAAACTGTATGTTTTTTGCTGAAAGAATTTCCCCAGCAGGAGAAAAAAAACGAGTCCGCTGAGACTGTCAAAAAAGCCCTGTCCTGTATCCGTAATCACTTCAAAAGCACTACGGGCAAACAACACAAAAATTCCCAGTGCCAGCGGCACATCCATATTGAGTACATGGGCTTTTAAGCCTTTGTAAGCCGATATGAAATAGCCCGATGCCGCATAAAATAGCACCGGTATCGACATCCCCAGCATGATATACCTGAAAAAAGGTTTGTATTGATTAAGCCAGAATTCATCCACCTCAAAATATTCCGGGAAAGACAACAACATGATATTTCCAAACGCAAAACCTGCGACTCCCAGTTTATAAATAATACTGCGGTTCAACTGTTTTTTGCCACCTTCGTAATCTTCTAAACTTATGTAAGGTTCATAGCCTATGGAACACAGAAGTAGTACCAGGTCTTTTAATGAAAGGCCGTCAGCCAGCCAGGTAATCCGCACTGTTTTTTCGGGGAAGTTTACCTGGGCACTTTTAACGGAAGTATGTAGTTTGTTGAGGTTTTCGAGCACCCAAATACAGGAACTGCAATGTATATGCGGAATGTAAAGATTAATGATCTGTGTAGTGCCATCATTGAATTCCAGCAATTTACCGGTAATGGCCTTGTTCGTTAAAAAATCATATTTACCAACAATTTCAGATGGGATAGCCCCAGGATTTTTTTCGAGGTCGTAATAACAGCTGAGATTATTTTCTGTAAATATTTCGTATACCGTTTTACAGCCGTTACAGCAAAACACTTTTTCATCAAAAAGAATGGGGTTGTCCCCGCCGGGCGTGCCGCAATGATAACAATTTGTGTTCATGTAGGTGTAGGTATATTAACGGGGCAAAAGTGATAAAGACAGGGCAGTAATACTATGACAAATGTCATTTTTATTGTTGAATCGTGTATTTGTTGAATCGTTTAATTGCTAATATTTTTTTTGCTAAATCGTTGATTCAACAATCTGCAAGTCTAAAACAGAGTCTCTAAATTTTTATACCCTTAAAACGAATATAAGAATTTTATGTTATATTTGAAAGAATCGGATTTCACTCATAACCGCATTGTCTTTTTCTAAGATCGTAAATGCTTTTAAGGCCTCGAAGCATAAAAAATTCCCTCATGTTTTGTTCCGGGACGTTGTAATATTAAAAGCTTTAAATAAATAATACTGATTATACGATTACACGATTAAACAATAAATTCCAAATTCCAATTCAGAGCGCATAATTTAGAATTGTAGAGTAGTGTGCTCTAAATTTCAGATTCAAATCCTCCCCCTTGGGGGAGATAGAGGGGGCTTTAAACGATTCCACGAATCAACAAACAACAAATCAAGTATTAACATTATATTTGAAATTTCTCCATTATAAATATTTATTTAAATGATCGAATTACTGAAAAGCATGTTACCTCTTGAGCAAGCAGAAGAATTATTTTCGATTGCTAAAGTAAAGCGAGTAAAGGCGAAGGAATATTTTATTTCTGAAGGTGAAATTCCAAAAAAAATGGCATTTGTTGGAGAGGGACTTTTCAGGTATGTATATATCAACATAAAAGGCCATGAGTTTACTAAAAGTATTATTCCCGAATTTAATTTTATCAGTTCATACTCGGCCATGATAACACAAACACCTTCTTACTTTTACATTGAAGCCCTAGAAGATTCTGAAATTCTTGAAATACCGTATCAAAAATGGCTGAAACTTAAAGAAGGTAATCTGCACTGGAATAGTTTTTTAGTGAAGCAGTTAGAAAAAGCATTCACTATTAAAGAGAAAAGAGAGAGAGAACTTTTAATGCTGGATGCCGAAACAAGATATGCTAACTTTTTAAATGAATTCCCTAACCTGCAAAACAGGGTGAAACAACATATAATTGCATCTTATTTGGGTATTCACCCTGAATCGCTAAGCAGAATAAGAAAAATTTCCTCTTAACATAGGTCAATGTTTTTAGGAAAAAGCAGGACTATTTTTGTGAGAACATAACCATAAAAATAGAAGAGAATGGATATTTATAATAATACTGTCCTCATAACAGGAGGAAGCTCAGGCATTGGAATTGAATTAGCCCAAAGGCTTTTAGAGAAAAATAATAAAGTCATTATTTGCGGCCGGTCTGCTGAAAAGCTGGAAGCTGCCAAAAAACAATTTCCACAATTAGAAACAGTCCAATGTGACCTTTCGGACGAAAAAGAATGCCTGAACCTGGCCAACTGGATCAAAGAGAATCATCCCCGCCTCAACATGTTGATCAATAATGCTGCTTTGGTGCATAACATTCCCTTTCTCGAAACAGATAACATTCTCGAAAAACTTAAACTGGAGGTTGACACCAATTTATTGGCACCAATCCGGCTGATAAAACATCTTCATCCTGTTCTGGAAAAGAATAATAACCCAACCATTATAAACATTACTACGGGTTTGGTGTATGCGCCAAAAGCAGATTATCCTTTTTATAATGCCACTAAGGCAGCCTTGCATTCTTTTACGCAGGTGCTGAGAATACAGTTAAAAGGTACTAACTTTAAAGTTATAGAAGTGATGTTCCCTGCCGTAAAGACCCCCTGGCATAAAGGTAATCCGCCTAAAATAGCTATTACAGTAGAAAAAGCGGTAAATGAAATGATTAAAGGATTGGAAAAAGGGAAAGCAGAAATTAAAGTGGCAGGTGTTAAAGTTTTATACAATTTATTCAGAATCGCACCCGGATTTGCTTTAAAGAAAATTAACAGTTTGAAGAAATGAATTTGATCGTGTTTTGGGTGTTAAAATTATAAATCAATTTTAATTACAAAATAGGGCAATTAGGATAGTTGACCGAAGACAGATGAAGAGAAATCCAGGTACAAATTTCAAATTCCAAAACCCAATTCCATATTGGAAAGCATTTGTGAATTCGTGGCTAGAAAAAAATGACTTAGCTGCCGCCTGATTACACATAAACAAGTATCAAAAACCAATAACTCAATTAACTTAATAACTAAACCAACATATAACCAACTTTTTTGCGTTAAAATACATCTCAATTGAAAACTTTTCTTTGAGAATCATGAGCTATCTTTGAGTATGGATGCAAAACTTAAAGATAAAAAAGAAAAGCTGATAAAGTGGATAACTTCCCTTGAAGATGAATCCGTAATTGAGCAATTGCTGAGTATTCGTGAAAGTGAAAATACAGAAGTTCTTGTTCCGGATGAAGATAAGGTTTTAGAGAAGGTCAAAACCTATAAAACCAACCCCGAAGGCCTCGCAGATTTAGAGAGAAGGCCCAATGATCATAAGTAAATTTCTTCTTTTCAGGATGTTTAAAACGGGTTTCAATATACATTGTATCTCTGCAATGTAACAAATTGAAGACTAGTTCGTCTTCATTATAAAACCAAAACCATATTTTAAAAAACCATCCAATGAAATTCACTTCACTATTCATGCTGTTTCTTTTTGTGTCAACTTCAACAATAAATGCACAAAGCCCTATTAATAAAGAAGAGTTTATATCGATAGGAGGTATTGAACAATGGGTTACCATAAAAGGGGAAGATGTATCCAAACCCGTTATACTTTTTATTCATGGAGGTCCGGGAAGTACTATGACTCCCTATGCCGATAATACGTTTGCTGGCTGGAAAAAGGATTTTGTTCTCGCACAATGGGATCAACGCGGAGCCGGGAGAACTTATGGTAAAAATGCACCAGAGGAACAAACAACAGAATTTTTTCAAACCAGTCCGTTAACCCTTGAACAAATGACGGCAGATGGAATTGAAGTAGCAGAATATCTTATTGAACATCTTGATAAGAAAAAAGTGGTTTTGTTTGGCACTTCATGGGGCTCAGCCCTGGCAGCCAAAATGGCTTTGAAACGTCCGGACCTCTTTTATGCTTACGTTGGACATTCGCAAATGGTAAATCCATCAAAAGATATCATAGCAGTTTATAAAACGACTTATAAAATGGCTAAAGAAGCAGGTGATCAACAATCTGTTGAAGTTTTGGAAGCACTGAGGGAACCTCCATATGGCCAGGCTAAAGACTATGGAAAATTATTGAGAGTTGTAAAAAAATACGAAGCAATCAATTCTACACCTGCACCGGAAAGCTGGTGGAAAGTTGTTCCAGAATATGATAATGAAGAAGATGGAAAAGCCCGATATGAAGGGGACGATTATTCGTTTATTAATTATGCCGGACATGCACCACTTGGTATAAAGCCTATGATGGATGATATCAATTTTCTGAAAGAAGGTTTGGAATTTAAAATACCGGTGTATTTTATCCAGGGTGAAGCTGACATTTTAACTTCCAAAGAATTTACAAAACCTTATTTTGATCAACTGAAGGCCCCAAAAAAAGAATTATTTTTAGTCCCGGATGCGGCACATGGGTTTAACGAATCTGTAATTAATGTTCAATACAAAATCATAGTTGAAAAAGTACTTCCAATTATAGGAAAATAGGCCAGGGGCCAGTAAAGTTAGGCTTTCTTCGATGGCCAGTTACTCTATAACAAATAACTGTTGCCTACAGTTTTTAGATAACACTGTCGTAAAAAACGGTGGCAACCCATACAATAACGCATGAGAAAAAGATGCCAATAGTATTTGCCAGAAAAGCTTGTTTTTTATTAATGCCCAGCAAATAACTTGCAAGGGTGCCTGCATAAACGCCTGTTCCCGGGATAGGCAACATAACAAAAATAAGTAACCCCCAAAAACCATATTTCTGCACACTTTTGCCTGCTCCGCCTTTGGCTCTTTTGGCTACATAAATAGCCGATTTTTTATACGGTCGCCATTTAAAAAAATGGAGGTTGATAAATTTGAGAAAAAACATCATTACTGGAAACACAAATACATTGGTCACAAAACAAGCAACAAAGGCTACATATATGTTAACTCCCTTTAAAATGGCATAAGGAATACCTACTTTGGCCTCGCCAAAAGGAGAGATACTCCATAGCATAGCTATAATCAAATCTGTAATCAACTCTATTAATTTTAATGTGACGCGAAATTAACTTTTTATTTAAGTGGAAAATATAAATAATGCATTATTTATGAAGATTTTATGATTAGTTACATTAGGGTTATTTTGAATAAAAAAGAACCCCTAATGTAACTATATGGTTTAGTATAGCAGGCATGGGCACAATCAGGGCAATTTGTATATGGTAAATCCATAAGAAAATATCATAACTATTTATACAATGACTTATAATGGCTAATGAAACAGGTGATCAACAATCTGTTGAAGCATTATTAAAAGCCTCTAAAAAATTGTCTTTATTCCTGGATGATGAAGATACCGAAGGAATGTCATTTATGGTAACAGCTGTCTCTTAAGTATTCATATTTTATAATAAGCATAAAATTTACATGTTTTTTTCAATATTGCATTTACTTACTTAAATTGGCGAGTAAATGTAACTAAACGTTTTTATGTCTAAAAACTACCGGAATATCCATCAATTTAGTTTTTTTGAAAATATATATAATCATCCCTTAATAACATCGAAGGAATATGATGAATTAAAAGAATCCCATACATATATTGAATTTTCAAAAAATGAAATGTTATTAAGAGAAAGTAGTTTGAGTAACGAGTATTACTTAATTGAAAAAGGATTATTAAGGTCATTTGTGTATGATTTCAATGGAAAAGAAATAACAACAGGTTTTTTCGGCTCAAATGAAATCTTAATTGAAGTTTCCTCACTATTTCAAAGAATACCTGCCCAGGAAAACCTACAGGCATTAACAGACGGATGTGCATGGAAAATCGAGTTTGATGTTTTTCAGGAATTATTTCATAAAATTGAAGGCTTCAGGGAATGGGGCCGGGCATGGATGTCCAACCAGTTATTTATTTCAAAGCAACGATCCGTTAATATGCTTACACAAAGTGCTACAGAACGTTATTTATGTCTTGTAAAAGAAAAACCAGAGATTATTAAAGAAGTACCTCTAAAGTTTATAGCCTCATATTTAGGAATTACAGACACTTCTTTAAGCCGGATCAGAAAAGAAATTTCTCATAAGTGATAAATCTTGTCATATGGCAAGTGAACTTAAATAAAGAGAAAGTACATTTGATTATTCAATTTTAACAAACGTACAATTATGAAAAATCACAATCCGGTAGTATGGTTCGAAATTTATGTAGATGATATAAAACGAGCCAAAAAATTCTATGAAACTGCATTTCAAATTCAATTAACCGAATTACCAAACCCAACTCCGGATAAAATGCAAATGCTTGCTTTCCCAGGTAATATGGAATCTAAAAATATGGCTTCGGGAGCTTTGGTTAAAATGGAAGGAATGAAGGCCGGTGGAAGCAGTACTATTGTTTATTTTGCCAGTGAAGACTGTAGTATAGAGGAGGGTAGGGTTAAATTAGCCGGAGGCCAGATATGTAAATCCAAAATGTCTATCGGTGAATACGGGTTTATAGTTCTTGCCACTGATACCGAGGGCAATATGATAGGTATTCATTCCATGGAATAGCAGAAAGTCTAATACATTTATCAATAATTCTGTATCTTGAGGAGTGATTAAAAGCATTTTATGATCCGGGAAATTGATCACTTTTACTTAGATAAGGAAGAACCCAACAAGAGTTGCTTACTGGCTTTACGAAAGATTATCCTTGAACAGGATATACATGTAAATGAAACCAGGAAGTATGGAATGCCATGTTTCTGCTATAAGAAAAAAATGTTTTGCTATTTGTGGACCGATAAAAAATCAGATGAACCTTATATTTTAATGGTTGAAGGAAAACATTTGCATCACCCGCAACTGGAAGAAGGTAACCGTTCCCGGATGAAGATATTCAGGGTTAACCCTGCTAAAGACCTGCCTGTTGATACCATTCAATCAATTTTAAATGATGCCCTGGATTTATATAAGAACGGGACGATAAAAGTTAAGTAAAAATACTTGTAAAAACACCAGCTGTAGAATTATTCCCTATTTTTAACAAAAATTGCATTTATTTTCCTCTATAGGATTATACGAACGCAATTTAAAAAGTTAGGGCAATTAGAACAAAATGAAAATATCAAGAATACAGGGAGTAATAGACCGTAGAATTCTGATTAATTACCAAATTGATAAAGAAGTCCTGGAAAATTATTTGCCAAAACCTTTTAAGCCAAAATTAATAAATGGAAAAGGTATTGCTGGAATTTGTTTAATAAGACTTAAAGAACTCCCAAAGCAATTTGGAATATCTTCAGAAAACGGGGCTCACAGAATTGCGGTTGAATGGACTGAAAAAGGCGAATTAAAAGAAGGAGTATATATACCCAGAAGAGATACGTCATCAAGGTTCAACTCATTGGCTGGAGGAACTATCTTTCCGGGGCTCCATCACTTAGCTGATTTTACGGTTAAAGAATCTGGTGGAAATTACGAAGTAGCTTTTGTGAGTGACGATGAGACGTTCCTTTCAATTAAAGCTAAATCAACAACCAACTGGAATAGAGAAAGCGTGTTCGAAAATTTGGATTGTGTTTCAGATTTTTTCGAAAAAGGCTCAATAGGATATTCTCCTGGTAAAATGGATCTTGAAGGCCTTGAACTTAAGGCATATAGCTGGAAAGTGTCACTTTTAGAAGTAGAAAAAGTAGAATCCAGCTTTTTTGAAGATAAAAGTATCTTTCCTGAAGGCTCTGTGAAGTTTGATAATGCTCTGTTGATGAGAGATATTGAACACGAATGGATTGGCTTAGAAAAAATAAAAAACAACTAAAATGGAAATGATTGTTCACCACAGCATATCGGATCTATATAAAACACTTGGCTTGTCTTTTGACCATGAAATTGATTTTACGATTCTTTCCATACCTGATATTCACCCACAGATACCATTTAAATCGCCTGTTATGCGGGCAGATTATTTCTCATTTATCTTAACAAAAGAAGGGTCCGGGGTTTATTATCTCGATGACAATATATTTCCTTTCGGTTCTAAAACAATTTATTTTACAAATCCGGGACATTTAAAGGCCTATGAATTAAATGAATCAAAAGATGCCCTGATCATAACATTGTCCGAGAAGTTCCTCCGGGAAAACGTTCATTCGGAAATCTACGGGGAATTTCCATTTTTATTGGCAGAAAAAGCTCCGCCCAATAAATTATTGCAGGAAGATTTTGAAGAATTTGATTCTTTGTACTGCCAGATATTAAACGAATTCAGCAAAGGATCCCAATATAAAAACAAAATTTTAGGAAACCTTTTTATGGTGATATTGCTCAAGATAAAAGAGAAATTCTGGTCAACTTATAATCCGATAGAAGAAGGGAGCAGGGATTCGCAAATAGTGAAATCTTTCAAGAGACTTTTAGAACTCGAGTTCAGGAAAGTTTTAAATAACGACCAGAATGATGTTAAATTACAGGCACAACATTTTGCCCAAAAATTAGATTTGCACCCAAACTATCTGAACTCTGTGATAAAAAGCAAAACAGGCAGGACTGTAAATGATTGGATTTCTAAAAGGACCCTCTCCGTTGCCAAATCCCTTTTATTAAGTACATCGTACTCTTCTAAAGAAATTGCTTATAAATTAGGCTTTAGCGAACCCACCCATTTTAGCCGTTTTTTTAAAAATAACACTGAGCTTTCTCCAAAAATTTTCCGAAAATCAAATAAACTTTAGCCAATCTTTGAAATAGGTCATTTCTCGTTTGATTATGGTTGTATTTTAATAGTGTCTAATCCCCAATTTTGTAAGTAAATTTTTATTACCAATAAAATTTAACTTCTTGGATGCAAATAAATTAGACACATTAAAAGGAAATAGTATGGAATTATCAGGGAAAACAGCCATCGTTACCGGTTCAAATACCGGTTTAGGATTTGAAACAGCATTAGATTTATATCAAAGGGGAGCAAAAGTGTTTGTTGCATGTAGGGATAAGGAAAAAGGATTAGATGCTATAAAAAGGATGAAAGCCACATCGGATGGCGGTGAATTGATTTACGGACATTTAGACTTAGCAAGCCTTAGTTCTGTAAAGGAATTTGCAGACAAAGTTATAGATACGGAGTCAAGATTGGATTTACTGGTCAACAACGCAGGGGTTATGATTCCTCCTCCGTCAAAAAGTAAAGATGGGTTCGAGCTGCAGTTTGGAGTTAATTTCATAGGGCATTTTGCACTAACAGGTCATTTATTTGATCTACTTGAATCAACACCTGGCTCCCGGGTAGTAACTTTAAGCAGTATAGCACATCGGGGTGCTGTTATAGATTTTGATAATTTCAAGCTCGAAAAAACATATAACGATTGGAGAGAATACGGGCAAAGCAAATTGGCAGATTTGATTTTTACACTTGAATTTGATAAAAGACTCAGAAAAAATGGCTATCAAACAATGTCCCTTGCCGCTCACCCGGGTTTTAGTAAAACCGACTTACAAAAGTATATGAATAAAGACATGCTTAATTCACTTGAATTAATGACAGCTAAAGAAGGGGCACAACCTACGTTGGTGGCCTGTTTAAGCCCTGATGCAAAAGGCGGCCAATACTGGGGTCCTGACGGGCCTAATGAACAGAAAGGTAAGCCTGCATTGGCAAAAATAGATTCTGCAGCGCTGGACGAAAAACTCAATGCTAAATTGTGGGATTGGGCAAAGAAAGTAACTAAGGTAAATTTCCCATTCTAGTTGTTAGCCTTAAAAAATGAACTTTTAGAATTGAACGTTCAGTGGCTTAAAAAATAAGTTTTGCTCCAAGTGTAAAAGCAAAAGCGATTTGTGTATAAACTCGAATCGCTTTTGTGTTTAATTATGTATTGCATTATATAATATTTTTTTAAATATCTTGTGATTAAGATTTTTTGGGCATGATAAATAAATATACTTGATAGATATACTAAAAAGATATACCTTTTTGATGTAAATACAGAACTATGAAAAAAGTATCATTAAAAATAGACGATTCGATTTTCAGCGAGACTGAAAAAATACTTGCCCGGATTAAGAAACCACAGAACCGGTATATTAATGAAGCGATTGAGTTTTATAATAAAATTCAGCGTAAACAGATTCTTGAGGAAAAACTAGAAAAGGAGTCTAATATCGTGAAAGCGGATTCAATGTCTGCGCTAAAGGACTTTGAGGATATTGATTATGTCGATTAACAATATGAAATCTGGATTGCCTTCCTCACAGCAAGTTTTCTCAAATTTCCCTATATTGTGTTTATCTACTTAATATTGAATGAATAAGCGAAATTAACTGTGTTTATATACAAGTTAGCTGTAATGTAAAAAAACCGAGATTAATTCAGTAGACATTTTTTAAATACTAACTTTGTAGAATGTTTTATAGAAGAAAAATAATATTATCATTATTCCAACTTTGTAACGGAAATATTGAAAAAACTAAATTACAAAAGTTACTGTTTTTATATAGTCAAGGAAAACAACAAGCTGAATACGACTTTGTTCCTTATAAATATGGATGTTACTCTTATTCGGCTAATGCTGATTTAGTAACTATGGTTAAAAAAGAATATTTGTCCGAATCTGAAAAAGGCTATACAAAGATTGACTCAAAAGATTACTTAAAGACACTTAAACCAAAAGACAGAGAACTATTAACTGAAACTGTTGAAAGGTATGGTAATATGGGAAATGAAAACTTAATAAGACATACCTATATTAATTTTCCATATTATGCAATTAACAGCGCAATTGCTGAAAGAATTTTGAACGATGAATATCATAGTAAAGTTTTAAATACGATTCCGAATCAAAATAAAAAATCGGTTTTTACAATTGGTTATGAGGGAATAAGTTTAGAAACATATTTAAACAAGCTTGTGAAAAATAACATTAAGCTTTTGATTGATGTTCGAAAAAATCCCTTAAGTATGAAATATGGATTTAGCAAAACCCTACTAAAGAGATTTTGTGAGAGTTTAGATATTAAATATTTACATATTCCTGAAGTTGGGATAAATTCAAATCAAAGACAAACTCTTGAAAAACAGGAAGACTACGATATACTTTTTGAGAATTATAAAAATACAACATTAAAAGAAACATCAACACAGCAACAACAAATCATAACTCTGCTAAACAAGCACAACAGAATTGCCCTTACTTGCTTTGAATCAAACATTTGTCAATGTCACAGACTACCTTTGGCTGAATCATTAAAATCAATAGAATCAGATTTAGTTGTTGAACATATATAATTTATGGCAAAAACCAAGGTTCTAATAACAGTTAAAACTTATCCGGCAATTTCTGGAAAGTATGACGAGTTAGTTTGTACAGCAGGATTTACCGAAGATGGTAAATGGATTCGGATTTATCCTGTTCCTTTCAGAAAAAAAGATTATTCGCAACAATACCGAAAATATGAATGGATTGAATTAGACTTGGTGAAAAACACAAGTGATTTTCGACCTGAAAGTTATAGACCATATTCAATGGATAGCGAAATAAAAATTCTTGAACATATTGATACAGCTGGAAATTGGCATTTACGAAAAAAAGCTGTTCTCAATAAAATATATGAAAACCTCACTGAATTAATCGCGGAAGCTAAAGACAAAAATATATGTACTTCTCTCGCTGTTTTTAAACCGACAAAGATTAAAGATTTCGTTGCAAAAGAAGTTGATAGAGATTGGGACAAAAATAAAATTGCAAAACTCAAAGCTCAAAGAGAACAAGGAAATTTGTTTGAACATCCCGAAGACCCTTTCGAAGTCGTAAATAAACTGCCATATAAATTCACTTATGTCCTTGAAGACAACCAAGGAAAAGAAAGTAAAATGATGATTGAGGATTGGGAAATAGGAGCTTTATATTGGAATTTATTAAAAAAATATGAAGGTAACGAGGCTAAAGCCATTGCTGACGTTAGAAAAAAGTACTTTGATGATTTTGCTTTAACCAAAGACTTGTATCTATTTTTAGGTACTTCCCAAGTTCATCATTACGTTTCCCATAATCCGTTTATGATTATTGGAACTTTTCATCCAAAGATTGAAAAACAAACAAAACTCTTTTAATAAACACTACTGCCAACACTGTTTATTAAAAATAGCAGCTTAAGAGCTAAATAAGAGTGAATTTATAAATTTAAGGTCAATACCAAACCGAAAAATTATTGAAAAATTGCCTACTTTTCATATACAAACACCTTATAAATCTATACCCTGTCACAAAAACACCTTCTCATTTGTCTTATAAGAAAACACCATGCAGGACAATTACCGAAAACTTTTAACGTATGCCTACAACATTGTGGGGTCTTATGAAGACGCTAAAGATCTGGTGCAGGATGTAATAGAAAAATTCATAACGCTCGATAAATCCAACATTCGGGATGAATCTAATTTTTTGATAAAAAGCACGATTAACCATTCTATTAATTTTAAAAACAGGCACAGTAAAAAAGAAGTGTTTGGTGAGTGGTTACCGGAACCGGTTTCTTTTGACAATGCCGAAACAAAACTCATTAAAGAACAAACGGCAGGATATACAATGCTCGTACTGCTCGAAAACCTTAATCCGAAAGAAAGGGCTGTTTTTATCTTAAAAGAGGGCTTTTCCTATTCGCATTCCGAAATTTCGGAACTGCTGGACATTAGCCAGGATAATTCCAGGCAATTATTAAGCAGGGCAGGCAAGCAATTAAAAGATATTAGCTATATGCCCGATAATGTTAGTTCAGCCATCAATTCGGACGTTTTAAAAAAATATCAAAAAGCATTGAATGAATCAAAAATTGAGGACATTGAAAGTTTATTGGTAAACGATATAAAACTTACTGCCGATGGCGGTAAAAAAGTAAAGGTTGTAAAAGCAACGGAAGTAGGCAAAACTGCTACAGCTACTTTACTGGCTTATGTGCAACAACAATTTTTATCCGATAAAACTTTTAGTTTCCACAACTTCAACCATCAACCTGCCATATGTTTTTGGCAAAATGACAAACTCTACAATTGCCAGATCCTGAGTATTGACAACCAGGGGCAAATACAGCAGATATATTCTATTGTTGATCCGGTAAAACTAAAAAATTTGCTTTAGCTGTCACATTTTGTAACTCCCATTTGTCTTCTCTAAAAAAACAGTTACATAATGACACTTTTAAGAATTGACAGCAGTCTTCGTTTTACAGACTCTTACTCCCGGAAAGCAGGAGATTATTTTATACAGGAATGGCAAAAGAAAAATCCCAACAGAAAAGTCAGGGTAAGGGATGTAGGCAAAAGCCTTATTCCACATCTGGACCCAAACACATTGGCAGGTTATTTTGATGCATCCATCCAAACCGAATTATTACAAATCTCAGATGAACTCATTACCGAACTTTACGAATGTGATGAACTTCTGATCACTGTACCTATGTATAATTTTGGCATTCCATCTTCATTAAAAGCTTATTTTGATTTGATTGTAAGAAACGAAAAAACGTTTCGCTACGAAGAAAAATCTATTGGATTATTGCAAAACAAAAAAGCCTACATTATTTCTTCGATGGGAGGTATAAAAACCGAACCTTTAAGCTTTGTGGAATTGCATTTGCAAGAAATATTAAACTATATAGGCATTTCAGAAATCTACTTCATCGCAATAGATGGAACTGTTGATGAAAGTTATGCCGGACAAAAGATGATTACTCAAAAAAATACCATAATAAACATTTTAAAACATTAAAATATGGAACAAATAAAAACAGCTATTGAGGCTTTTGTAATTGGAGGAGACAAAAACGATGTTACCTTACTTGAAAACATATTACACACTAATTTTCAAAATATACAAGATGGATACTTTGCAGAAAAGGGTATTTATGTATTTTCAAAATCAGAATACATTGAACTGGTTGGCAATAAAACATTTGGAGGTAACGCGAGATCCATTCACATTGTATCTCTCGAAAAATTGGATAATATAGCAATAGCCAAAGTTGAACTGGAAAGTCAATATTTGAAATTCGTATCAACCATCACCTGTGTTTGTAATGATGATAAGTGGCAGGTAATTAATAACATACCTAAAATAGAGGTAAAATAAGGTGGTAATAGCCCACATTTTGCCTTGAATTGAGAACATAATTTACAGGATATTCCTTTTAATTATCCCTAATTTTGCAAATGTTTGTTTGAACGAGCAAAGCTTGTAAATACACGTCCTTAAAAATTAAAAATGAAAATAGGAATTATCGGAGGGGGAATTGGAGGCTTAACATTAGCAAATGCCTTTGAAAGTTTAGACATAGAATATCATTTATTTGAAAGAGCAGAAGCTTTTGGTGAAGTAGGTGCAGGAATAGGCCTTAGCGAAAGTGCCATTGAAATATTTGATATGCTTGGCCTCAAAAGCAAGCTTCTGGAAGAAGGTAAAAAAGTTCGTATTGCAAAAATAGTAGATCATAAATTCAAAACGATTCGAAGTATCCCGGTAGATAATGGTGGTATTTGTATTGAAAGATTCAAATTAATAAATATACTAAGTGAAAACCTGAGCAAGGGGAACTATTCACTCAATAGCCCTCTTTTAAAGCTCAATGATAATAGAACTCAGGTTAAAGTGTCCTTTTTACAGGATATTGAGCAATCATTTGATCTTGTTATTGCTTGTGACGGCATTAATTCAGTAATACGTAATCAGTTATACCCCAAAATCAAAAAAAGATATTCCGGGCAAACCACATGGAGAGGAATAGCTACTTGCGAACTCCCATATGAGTTCGATGAGACCTATTATGAAATGTGGGGCAACAACTTAAGATTTGGGGTATGTCCATTGGGAAATAATAAATATTACTGGTACGCGGTAAAAGTTGTTCCGGCAGGGCAGAAGGATGATACTGAAAATTTGCAAAAAGATTTAATAGAAACCTTTCAGAGCTATCCACCTTATGTACATCAAATCATAGGCAATACACCAAAAATTATCCGGGATGATATGTGGGATTTGGCACCTCATAAATTTTCATGGCACAAGGGGAAGATAGTATTTTTAGGCGATGCTATTCATGCCACTACTCCAAATATGGCTCAAGGCGGATGCCAGGCCATAGAAGATGCAATTACTCTTGCCAAGGTCATAAAAAAGTACGGTGGGGGTGAAAAAGCAATGCAGGCCTATGAAAAGAGCCGGAGAAAAAGAACTGAATATATTGTAAACAAATCCTGGCAATTGGGACAATTTGCGCATAACAAATACCCCGTTTTTGATACTGCAAATAAGCTACTTTTTAAGTATCTGATTCCGGGTAGTATGTTTAAAAGTCAGTATAGAAAACTGAATGACATAACTTATCTGGAACAGATTTAGATGAATAGTTTTGGATTCAATTCGATAATCAAAATAAGAACAATATTGAGGTGTTATTTTATTATTTACAACTTTATCGCTAAATAAGATCAAATACTTGATCTTATTTCGTATTTTTGAATTAAATAAGATTATATGCTGAAGGAAATATCTAAAAAACAAGTTATTGATAGGATTCGCTTTGAAAACCCATGGTGGATAGATGGAAAAATTGAAGAGGACTATCAACAAATGCCACGAAGGCTATATTTTGAACTTTTCAAACCTTTAGTCTACGAAAGGGATATTCGCCGAGCAGTTGTATTAATGGGACCCAGACGAGTAGGCAAGACAGTTATGTTGTATCATATGGTTCATGACATGATTGAAAACGGGATAAACCCAATGAAAATCATATTTATAACCATAGAAAACCCCATATACAATAACATCCCCCTTGAACAACTATTTACTTATGCCAAGGAAGCTACAGGTTTAGAAGATAAAAATGATTGGTATATAATTTTTGATGAGATTCAGTACTGCAGGGATTGGGAAGTACATCTTAAATCGTTAGTTGATAGCTATAGAAAAGATAAATTTATTGTATCTGGGTCTGCTGCAGCTGCATTAAAATTTGCAAGTAATGAAAGCGGAGCAGGAAGGTTTACAGACTTCTTGTTACCTCCTTTAACTTTCAACGAATACATTTCCCTTAAAGGTTTAGATAAACTCATAAAAACCATTGATATAAAATGGAATGGAAAAATAAGGGAATTTTACTCAACCAGCTATCTTGATGAGCTCAACAGGCATTTTATAGATTATATAAATTTCGGGGGATATCCGGAAGTTATTTTTTCAGATAAAATTCAGGCAAATCCTGGAAGATATATTCGTCAGGATATTGTAGACAAAGTTTTACTAAGGGATTTACCAAGTTTGTATGGTATTTCAGATACGCGTGAGTTAAACTCATTATTCACTACAATAGCATATAATAGTGGTGGGGAATTTTCATTAGAAACTTTAAGTAAACAATCTCAAGTTCCAAAAAACACTTTAAAAAAGTACATGGAATATTTAGAAGCAGCTTATTTGATTAAACTGGTAAAACGAATTGATCAAAGTGGTAAAAGATTTAGAAGAGACAATTTCTTTAAAATATACTTAACTAATCCTTCGTTAAGAAGCGCTTTATTCTCTCCGATTACTGCAACAGATGAAATGATCGGAAATATGGTGGAAACTACCATTTTTGCTCAGTGGATGCACAGAGATTGGTTTACGCCCTGGTATGCAAGATGGAATAATGGAGAAGTGGACATGGTAGGTTTGGGTGAAACGTTGAAACCTATTTGGGCACTTGAAATTAAATGGAGTGACAGATACTTTGAGAAACCTAAAGAACTGAAAAGCCTGATTAAATTTTGTATTGAAAATGAATTACAAAGTCCGATTGTCACTTCAATTAATAAAGAAGGCGAAATAGAATATGAAGGTATCAATATTCAATTTATTCCATCGTCTTCATATGCTTATACGGTAGGAAAAAACACATTAAATATGAAAATAAATAAATAAATAAATAAGACTCTCTAGAACCTAACCGTTCTGAAGGATATCAATAATTTAAAAAATATATACAAATTAGCGGTCAGGCTAAAAGACCCCCTCAAACCGACAACTGCAAAAACTTGTTCCGGTAATCAACGGGCGACATGGAAGTCACTTTTTTGAACACATTCCTGAAGGCTTTTGTATCGGTGTAACCTACTTCAAACATGACTTCGCCTACTGTTTTCCGGCCGTTTTCGAGCTCTTTTTTAGCTGCTTCAATCTTCACCCGCTGAATGTATTCCACCACGGTATTATGTGTAGCTTTTTTAAACCGGCGCTCAAAAGTCCTGCGGCCAATGGTAAACTTATCACACAGTTCTTCTACGGTAATTTTTTCCTGGTAATTGGTCTCAATATACTCCTGTGCCTTTACAATTTCGGGGTCGTTGTGCAGTTTTTGGCCTTTAAAGATCCTGAAGGGCGACTGGCTGGTCTTTCCAAGATCCAACACAAAAAATTTAGAAGCCATGATAGCCATTTCACGGTTGGTATATTTTTCAACAAGGTACAGCAATAAATTCCAGTACGAATTAGCTCCTCCGCTGGAGTAGAGTCCGTTTTCGTCTGTAATAAGTTTGTCGTCTACCAGGGTTACGTCGGGGAACATGGCCCTGAATTCATTGGCAAAAAGCCAGTGGGTAGAACAACTTTTCCCGTCCATTAAGCCCGTTGAAGCCAATAAAAAAGCTCCAAGGCATAGACTCGCTACTTCTGTTCCGCTTTTATAATGTTGAACAATCCACGGAATAAAATCAGCATTTAATTTTAGCGAGTGTTCTATGCTTCCGCTGAGTGCCGGTATAATGATGAGGTCCGGTTTTTTTGCATCCTTTAAAACAGCATCTGTATGAATGGAAAATAACCCTTCGGCCACTTTTACTTCCGGTGAGAGTCCCACCATCTGAACATGAAACGCAGGCTGTTGCCCCCGGCTCTTTAAAAACTCATTGACTACTGTAAACAGGTAACGCGGATCTGCTACCGCCTCTACAACCGATGTCTCCGGAACTAAAATGGCTATATTTTTCATTACAAATACATATTGAATAACAAATATAAAAAAACCCTCTGTCGTAATCAACCCTTTTGATTGTCGTATTTACACAATATAAAACACAAAAACCGTATCTACATTTGTAATATCAACATTAAGAAAAATAAAAATTAACGATCATGGCAAAAGAATTTTGGATTAATTTACCCGTAAAAGACATTCATAAGTCAAAGAAATTTTTCACCAAACTCGGGTTTAAGTTCAATACCAAATACAGGAACAGTGAGGATTCTGCTTGCTTGCTCCTGGGTGATAAAAATGTGGTAGTTATGCTTTTTGAAGAACCATCATTCAAAAATTTTACAAAAAATCAGATTGCCGATACTGCAAGGGGTACCGAGGTATTACTTTCGATAGATGCCCAAAATGTAGAAGAAGTAGATGAGATAGTAAGAAAGGCAATTGAAGCCGGTGGATCAAAATATTGTGACCCGCACGATGAAGGATGGCTGTATGGCAGTGGATTTACCGATTTGGATGGCCATAGGTGGAATGTACTGTTTATGGACATGAATGAAATGCCAAACAAACATAATACAAAAGTATGACTACTATAATTCCATATATAAATTTTAATGGCAATTGCAGGGAAGCAATGCACTTCTATAAAAATTGCCTGGGAGGTCAGCTCACCTTACAAAAAATAGGGGAGTCGCCTATGGCAGCACATATGCCCTCGGAAATGGCCAATCATATCCTACATGGTAAGCTTGTAAACGACCATATAGTTTTAATGGGGTCCGACATGAGGGGAGAAAGCCTGGTAGAAGGAAATACCATCGGTTTATGCCTTCATTGCAACAGTGAAAGTGAAATGAATACTTTTTTTAACACTTTGCGGGCAGGAGGGAAGGTAAAAGTGGAATTGCATCAATCGTTCTGGGGTGCTACCTATGCAGAATTGACAGATAAATTTGGTGTTAACTGGATGTTGCACTATAGTAAAGCCAATAATTAACCAATTTAAAAACAGGAAAAATGAAAAAAGTAAAAATTATTTATTGGACAACCACAATCATTTTTGTCCTTTTTGACGGCTTGATGCCTGCTTTAACCTCGCATACCGAACTGGCAAAACAAGGAATCAGGAATCTCGGGTACCCGGATTATGTCCGGGTTATGCTGGGAGTATTTAAAACATTGGGAGGCATAGTATTGATAATTCCTGCTATACCTTCCCGTATAAAAGAATGGGCCTATGCGGGCTTTGGCTTTTCACTCATAGGTGCATGTGTAAGCAATTGGGCAGTATTTGGATTTGGTGGAGAAGCAATTTTTCCATTAATGATATTCGCATTGCTTGCAGTGTCTTATGTGTATTATCATAAATTAAAACCGGTTATGAACTGGAAATAAGACAGGTTTCTTTGTTTCTTTCTTTTGCAAAAGAAGAGAACAGTAGAAAGCAATAAATTATATTAAATTTTTAACTGACAAATTATGTAAAATATGAAAACAGATATCTTTATCAATATAGCAGTAAAAGACCTACAAAAAACAAAAACTTTCTTTTCAACGCTGGGTTTCACTTATAACATGCAATTTTCAGATGAAAAAGCGGCATGCATGATATTAAATGAGAAAGCTCATGTGATGTTGCTTCAGGAAAACTTTTTTAGGGGTTTTACAAGAAAGGAAATAGTGAATGCCCACCACAGTACCGAAGTACTACTTGCAATTTCTGCCGATAGCAGGGAAAATGTTAATGAATTTGTAGATAAAGCCATAGCTTTGGGTGCTACAGAAGCTATTGACCCGCAGGACCACGGATTTATGTTTAGCCGAAGTTTTAGTGACCTCGACGGACATATATGGGAAGTAATATGGATGGATATGGAATCTTTTAATAAAGGATAATAACCTCCGGATAAAAATAAATTAGGTAAATCCATATATAAGTAAATTAACAGCAAATTAATAGCTTAATCCAAATTAAAGCCGTTTCTTTGCTGTTAATTAGCAAAAAGCATCATTGTTTTAGAAATTTTTTATCCTTTCCAAAGTAATTTATTCCTATTTTTTGATTCTCTGCTGATACATGCATCACATGTATAATCGATTTATATCCTTTATATTTATTTAATCACTATGAAAGTGAAGTAATGCATGTTATAAATAACATTTTAAAATAATACACATGAAAGTAGGAACAGTAAAGTTCTTTAACAGAACAAAAGGATTTGGATTCATCACCGAGAAAGATAGCACAGAAGATATCTTTGTACATGAAAGCGGACTAATTGACAATATCAATGAAAATGATAAGGTTCAATTTGAGACCGAAAGAGGTAAAAAAGGAATGAATGCCGTAAACGTTGAAATTATAGACTAATTTATAATACGTACTAAAACCATTCGTCTAAAGCGGATGGTTTTTTTTATTAATTCAAAAAATTACAAAATATGCTGATTATACCCATTAAAGATGGAGAGAATATTGAAAGAGCTTTAAAGAGATATAGAAATAAATTCAGAAAAACGAAGCAGTTACAGACTTTACGTAGTAACCAACAGTTTACCAAGAAATCTGTTTTGCGCAGGGAAGAAGTTGCTAAAGCTATATACAAAGAAGATTATAAAAGGCAACAAGAAGAATAATCATGGAAAGCAATATGAATTTGGCAGTTCTTATTGACGGTGATAATGTCCCGTCTGCATATCTTAAAGAAATGCTTGAAGAAATTGCTAAATATGGTAATCCAACTATAAAAAGAATATATGGCGACTGGACCAAGCCACATTTATCTAAATGGAAAAAGGTTCTCCTGGAAAATGCAATAACCCCCATTCAACAGTATGGATATACTGCAGGGAAAAATGCTACAGATTCTGCCATGATCATAGATGCTATGGATATTCTATACACAGGCCGGGTTACAGGATTTTGTTTGGTTTCAAGTGATAGCGATTTTACAAGGTTGGCTGTAAGGCTCCGGGAAGCGGGAATGACCGTTTTTGGTATCGGGGAAAAGAAAACCCCCGATCCATTCATTGTTTCATGTGACAAGTTTATTTATCTGGAAATTCTGCATAAACAAACTGAGGAGACTGAAGTAAAGACTACTTCTGAAACCCGGGAAAAATTAAAAGTAGATAAAATAACCCCTAAAGTTATTAGTCTTATTTCATCCACAATTTCTGATCTGGAAGATGAAGAAGGATGGGCATTTTTAGGAGAAGTAGGTGGATTGCTTCAAAAAAAACAACCAAATTTTGATTCCAGGAACTATGGTTATCAAAAATTAACTCCTTTAATAAAATCAATTGACAAATTTGAGATAGAACAGCGTAAAAATTCCGTTGGCACCAGAAATCTTATCTATGTAAGGGTAAAAAATCAGTAGTAACAATAACTAATAGCTAATTTAGTAATGAGGCAACTTAAAATTACGAAGCAAATTACCAACAGGGAAAATGCTTCATTAGATAAATACCTTCAGGAAATAGGTAAAATTGATTTGGTTACTGCCGAGGAAGAAGTTGAATTAGCAATTAAAATTAAAAAAGGCGATCAGCCTGCTTTAGATAAGCTGGTTAGGGCAAATTTACGTTTTGTGGTTTCTGTTGCAAAACAATACCAAAGCCAGGGGTTAACGCTACCGGACCTTATTAATGAAGGTAATATGGGATTGGTAAAAGCGGCTGCCAGATTTGATGAAACCAGGGGATTTAAATTTATATCCTATGCAGTTTGGTGGATACGTCAATCCATTATGCAGGCACTGGCAGAACAATCAAGAATTGTACGGTTACCTTTAAATAAAATCGGGGCTATCAATAAAATCAGTAAAGCCACAGCATTTTTAGAACAATCTTATCAACGTTTACCTTCAGTAGATGAAATAGCCGATGTTATGGAAATTTCACTTTCTGAAATAAAACAGTGCATGAAAAGTTCAGGAAGGCACATGTCTTTAGATGCTCCTTTAAGAGAAGGTGAAGATTTGAATTTTTATGACATCATTAGTTCGGGAGAATCTCCAAATCCCGATAAAAAATTAATTGATGATTCTCTGAAAGAAGAAATAAACATTGTTTTAAGAACTCTCACCCAAAGAGAATCGGATGTTATTAACCTCTACTACGGATTAGGAGGTAAAAACCCCATGACACTTGATGAAATTGGTGAAGGACTAGGGTTAACCAGGGAACGTGTGAGGCAGATTAAAGAAAAAGCATTGCTGCGTCTTAAAAAAACTGGCAGATCCAATACATTAATGAAATACCTTGGATAAAAACCGGTATTTAAGCATTACTTACGGTTATATTAACTACATAACCCTCACTACCCCTTATATTAAAAACAGTACCGTCGTTAAAAATCAGGTACTGGCCTTTTATTCCTTTTAAAACCCCTTCGTACACCGGCGTTTTTTCCAGATTCAAAGTATTTACTTTTACAGGATATTCCAATACCGGAAAACGAAGTTCTATTTCCTTCGATTTACTCCGAATATAATAAGGAAGTACTTCTTCCGGAATAAACGGTGCCAGCCTCTCTTTTTCAGCTTCTAGATCCACATCAATAACCTCATTGGTTAACATTTTACGCCAGTTAGTTTTATCAGACACATGTGCTTTAAGAGCTACCTCAGTTATCCCTGCGAGGTACCGGTTCGGAACTTCAACAATTTCTATAGCTTCATGAGCACCCTGATCTATCCATCTCGTAGGGATTGATGATTTTCTTGTAATTCCAATTTTTACATCACTGGAATTGGCTAAATAAACAGTATGTGGTTGTAACTGCATTTTTTTTTCAAATTCGAGATCTCGGTCTTCTTCGTCCAAATGAGCTTTGCTCAATTCAGGTCGCATAATCCAGTCCCCGGCACTAGGAGTTTCATAAAAACAAGTTTTACAAAAGCCCTGACGGTATATCGGTATATCTAAATGGCAACACAAACACTCATATTTAACAAAAGATATCTTAATCCTTTTATTTAAAAATTGGTTCATGTTAATGAAATCATTTTCAAAGATTAAGAAATAGTTTATCGGATCGGTAAACTCAGTTTGCATTTTTGTTAAAACACCCGTGTACATGATAAAAGTTTTTGCTATTTTTATTGCTTAAAGATAATTCAAAAATGGCAATTCCGCTTTTTAATTCAGTTGCATCTTGGTTATTAAAAAAAAGACAACATCAGATAGAGTTATTTTTAAAATATCCGTCCGAAGTTCAGATAGAAGTTCTCCATCAATTAATATCCATTGCTGAAAATACAGAGATTGGCAGGCAGTATGGCTTTGATACCATAAGCAAGTATGAAATATTTGCCGACCGTGTTCCCATTAGTCGTTATGAAGATATAGAGCCTATGATTACCCGGGCACGTGAAGGGGAGCAAAATATTTTCTGGCCAACACCTATAAAATGGTTTGCCAAGAGTAGCGGAACCACAAATGCAAAGAGTAAATTCATTCCTGTAAGTACTGAAAGCCTAGAAGACTGCCATTTTAAAGCCGGAAAGGATATGTTGTCCCTTTATTTTAATAATAACGAAGACTCAAAGTTATTTAAAGGTAAAAGTTTGAGGCTGGGGGGTAGTAAAGAGCTTTATGAGAACAACAATACTTTTTTTGGAGATCTTTCAGCCATTATCATAGACAACCTTCCTTTTTGGGCAGAAATGAGCAGCACGCCCAGTCATAAAGTCTCCCTGATGAGTGAATGGGAAGCTAAACTGGAAGCCATTGTAAACGAAACCATACAGGAAGATGTTACGAGCCTGGCAGGTGTACCTTCATGGATGTTGGTGTTATTAAACAAAGTTTTAGAGAAAACAGGGAAAAACGATCTCTTTGAAATCTGGGAAAACCTGGAAGTTTATTTTCATGGAGGGGTAAGCTTTAATCCTTACAGAGAACAATACAATGCGCTATTGCCTAGAAAAGAGTTCAAGTATTATGAAATTTATAACGCTTCTGAAGGGTTTTTTGCCATTCAGGACCGGAATGATTCTGATGAATTGTTGTTGATGCTGGATTATGGTATTTTTTATGAATTCATCCCTATGGATACCTATAAAACGCCCCATCAAAAAGTAATTCCGCTTTGGGAAGTTGAAAAAGGGAAAAATTATGCCATGCTTATTACTACAAATGCCGGATTATGGCGGTATGTAATTGGAGATACTGTACGATTTACTTCTACAGATCCCTACAGGATTAAAGTATCCGGGCGGACAAAACATTTTATCAATGTCTTTGGGGAAGAGTTAATTATAGAAAATGCTGAAGAAGCCTTAAAAGTTGCATGTAAAGAAACGAACGCTGATATTGTAGATTACACCGTTGCCCCTGTTTTTATGAAAGGCAAGGAAAAGGGAGCTCATGAATGGCTTGTAGAATTCAGGAAACAACCGCAGTGCTTAGATACCTTTGCAAATTTATTGGATAAAACCATAAAATCCCTGAATTCAGATTATGAAGCAAAACGATATAACAATCTTACCTTAGATCCTATAAAATTAAATGTAGCCCGTAAGAACCTTTTTTATGATTGGTTGAAGCTAAATGATAAACTTGGAGGCCAACACAAGGTGCCGAGATTGTCAAATTCACGGGACTATCTGGAAGAACTCCTTACAATGAATAAATAAATCCCTTTCCTTTTTTAATTTTGCAATAAGGCAGTAACCTGTATTTCAATTTTCATTCTGGGATCCGATAATCCGGCAGAGATCATAGTGGCGGCAGGCCTTACATCTCCCAGGTATTTACTAAGAACAGGCCAGCATTTTTCAAAGTCAGCAGTGTCAGGAAAAATATACATTACTCTTACAACATCACTGAATTTTGCATTGGCTTTTGCTAAAGTCTCACCGATATTTTTAAAGCACTGTTCGGCTTGAGAAACAACATCGTCACTGATGGTCATGGTTGTATAATCAAAACCCGTTGTTCCGGAAACAAAAATCCAATTACCGTCAACAACCGCCCTCGAATATCCTATTTCTTTTTCAAAAGTTGATCCGGAGCTAATTAATTTTTTACTCATTATGTAGAATTCTGTGTATTATGAAACTGCTTTTAATTTTTTGATGTGGTCTTTGGAAATTTTTTGCTCGGCGTAACTTTTGGTTACTTTAAACTTATTTTCATCAGTGCCCGGTAATTCGAACATTGCATCCGTAAGTATGGCTTCACAAAGGGAACGTAATCCCCTGGCACCTAAATTGTATTCAATTGCCTTCTCTACTATAAAATCAAGCGCTCCGTCTGTAATTTCAAACTTAATATTATCCATATCAAACAATTTTTCATATTGCTTTACAATGGCATTTTTAGGTTCTGTTAAAATAGCCCGGAGTGCACTGGCATCTAGTGGGTCCATATAGGTTAATACAGGGAGTCGCCCTATGATTTCGGGTATAAGTCCAAATTCCTTTACGTCCTTAGGGTTAATGTATTGTAAAAGGTTTGCACGGTCTACATTATCTTCTTTTTTAGAAGCACTATAGCCTACAGCCTGCATATTAAGCCTTCGGGTAATAATTCTTTCAATGCCATCAAATGCACCACCTGCTATAAAAAGTATATTTTCAGTGTTTACCTCAATAAATTTTTGGTCGGGATGCTTTCTACCACCTTTTGGCGGAACATTTACTACGGTGCCTTCCAGTAATTTTAAAAGGGCTTGTTGTACACCTTCACCGGAAACATCCCGGGTTATGGAAGGATTGTCACTTTTACGTGCTATTTTATCAATCTCATCAATAAAAACAATACCCCGTTGAGCTTTTTCCAGGTTATAGTCGGATGCCTGTAAAAGCCTGGTAAGAATGCTTTCAACATCTTCCCCTACATATCCTGCTTCCGTAAGAACGGTAGCATCAACAATTGCGAGAGGGACATTAAGCATCTTAGAAATTGTTTTGGCCATGAGGGTTTTACCGGTACCGGTTTGGCCCACCATTAATATGTTGCTTTTCTGGATCTCAATATCATCATGCGTATTTTTTTGCAAGAGCCGTTTGTAGTGGTTGTAAACTGCTACGGACATGATCTTTTTTGTAGCTTCCTGGCCAATGATAAATTGATCTAAAAAATCTTTTATTTCCTGTGGTTTTTTCAGAACAAGTTCAGAAGACAATTCCTTGGTTTTTGCCTGGGAACTTTCTTCTATAACAATGCCATGTGCCTGCTCAATACATCTATCGCATATATGTGCATCAAGGCCTGCTATAAGTAAGCTTGTTTCTGTTTTTTTTCTGCCACAGAATGAACATTCTAATTCTTCTTTCGCCATAAGTGAGTTTTATTTGATTGATTTAGCTTCTAACCAAAACCTCATCAATCATTCCATATTCTTTCGCTTGATCTGCTTTCATCCAGTAGTCCCGGTCACTGTCTTCAGTAACCTTTTCGAACGTTTGTCCTGAATGATTAGCAATTATCTGATATAACTCGTCTTTTAATTTTAAAATCTCCCTGGCAGTAATTTCAATATCACTTGCCTGGCCTTGTGCACCACCCAGGGGTTGATGTATCATTACCCGTGAATGGGGTAAAGCCGACCGTTTCCCATTTTCTCCTGCACAAAGTAAAACAGCTCCCATTGAAGCAGCCATGCCTGTACAGATAGTTGCAACATCGGGTTTTATGAACTGCATGGTGTCATAAATCCCCAATCCTGCATAAACACTCCCTCCAGGTGAGTTTATATATATCTGTATGTCTTTAGAAGAGTCGGTACTTTCTAAAAACAATAACTGAGCCTGTATAATATTTGCAACCTGATCATCTATTCCTGTTCCCATGAAAATGATCCTGTCCATCATGAGTCGTGAAAAAACATCAAAAATTGCAATATTTAGCTTTCTTTCTTCAATAATGTTGGGGGTAAGTGCAACCGGGCCGGTCATAGCACTGATTATATCATCATAGTACATGCTGTTAATACCATGATGTTTTGTTGCGTATTTTTTAAATTCTTTTCCGTAATCCATAATATGGTTTTGATAAAAAAAGCGTTAAATCATGATTGTTTTAACGCCTTAAATATAAGTATTTATTTTTTTAGAGGCTTAACTATAAACTTCTTTAACAAACTCTTCGTATGTTAATTCTTTGTTTTTCAGATTTGTCTTTTCCTTGTATAAAGCTATGAGTTTCTGACTCATTAATTGTTCTGATAATCTTTTGGCTTCTTCCTGGCTGGATAAAACCCGTGCAGCGATATCTTCAAGGACTTTTTCTTCAGGGTTCATCTGCCCGAATTGGGCCATCTGCATCCTTACGTAATTTTTAGCACCATCCTTAAGTTCATCATAAGTAACCATGAGTTTATTTTCATCCATTATTTTTCCTTCAATAAGCTGATATCGTAATCCTTTTTCTGATTTTTGATATTCTTCAGCCGCCTGTTCTTCGGTTAAAGGATTTTCACCGGTAGCCTGAATCCATTTTTTTAGAAAATCTGCAGGAAGGTCAAACTTTGTATTTTCAATCAAATATTCTGTTACATCATTTAGTAACTGCTGGTCAGATTGTTGTACAAACTGTTTCTCTGCATCTTCTTTTATTTTTGCCCTGAGTTCTTCCACAGATTTCACATTGCCTTCTCCAAAAAGTTTATCAAAAAGCTCCTGGTTTAGTTCTGCATTTTCTCTCTTGTTAGTCTCGTCTATAGTGAATATTAAATCAATATCAAGATCATGTGCATCATCATGGCTAACTTTCAGAAAGTTCATTAAATCATGGTCATCATTAAAAAGGCCCTTAGACTTTATCTCTATGGTATCGCCAATTTTAGCACCAATAAATTTTTCAAGGTTTTTTTTGCCTTTTATTTTATCAAGAGTGAATGTTGTTCTGTTGTTAATTGCTTTTTCATCATTTGTAAAAACACCTGTTACTTCATGATCTTTTTCAACTATATCTTTAGCGAGCAATTTACCGTATTGTTTTTGAATACGTTCAACTTGCTCATCAATCATCTTGTCATCTGCAATGATGGTATAATGAGTAATAGGTTTTTTCCCGTTAAGGTTTATTTCAAACTCCGGAGTTAAGCCCAATTCAAATTCAAAAGAGAATTCATCCGCTTCCCAGTTGAGATTGTCTTGCGTTTTTGGCAACGGATTACCCAGAACATCAAGTTTTTCTTCAGTCAGGTATTTATTTAATGCATCCTGTAAAAGTTTGTTAACTTCATCTACCAAAACGGCTTTGCCGTATTGTTTTTTAACCAGTCCCATTGGCACATGGCCTTTTCTGAAACCGGGAATATTTGCATTTTTCCTGTAGCTGTTTAAAACCTCTTCTACTTTGTCACTATAATCATCTTTTGTTATAGCAACTTTTACAACTGCATTTAGCTCATCAATGTGCTCTCTTGTAATATCCATATAAAATTTATTAGCCTAAAAATATTGGCTTGCAAAAGTATAACTTTTTTAAAAGTTAAGCAACTTTTAAAGCTCACAAATTCAGCTATAATGCTATCAGTTTTTATCATCGCCAATAAGCGAATACAAAATAGATTGTAAAATAGACAAGAATAAGCTAAAAATCAATGCCCACCATATATTGGCTACATCAAAACCACCGATAAAACTATCGGCCAACAGGATAATTATGGCATTAATTATTAGAAGAAACAACCCCAGTGTAATGATGGTTACAGGGAGTGTAAGGATGATTAAAAGTGGTTTTACTATGAGGTTTAGTAAACTAAGCACCAAAGCAACAATAATTGCAGTTACATAGCCTTCAACATCAACTCCGGGAAGTATGTTTGCCAGTAAAAAAACAGCAAGGGCACTTAAGAGGATTTTTAAAATAAATTTCATGTTTAGTTTGATTAATTTATTTAAAGGTATAAAAAAGCTTTGTTAATCAAAACAATTCATCGAGGCTTTGCTTCGCCCGTTCGCTTTGCTCGTGCCCGTTTCTACCTATGATTCGTGAATAAATTTTATGAATTTAAAAAGGTCAGGGATATTTCTAAAAACTGTTCCGGTTTTTCAGCATGTAACCAATGCCCGGTATTTTCAATGGTGGTTATCGTAGCATTTGGAAAGTGCTTTTTTATCAATCCCAGATCATCTGGTAAAATATAAATAGAATTCCCTCCTTTTAAGAACAGGGTTTTTTTGTCAAATTTGCTATTTTCAGGAAGTGCATCGCCAATGTTATCATCATTATCGGTCAGGGATTTTAAATTGAATCTGAATCCATATTCATTTTTGTTTTTCCTGTATAAATTCTTTAAAAGAAACTGCCTGACTGAAAAGTCTCCAATATACTTTTCTAATTGTTCATCCGCATCCGATCTTGAATTTACAGTAGAAAAGTCTATGGAATTTAACCCTTCGAGTATGGTTTGATGCTGTGGTTCAAAATGTTTAGGTGAAATATCCGCTATAATAAGCAAATCTACCATTTCGGGATAAGTAACTGCGAAAAACATAGCGGTTTTACCCCCCATGGAATGGCCAATAATATTTGCAGATTCCAGTTGGTGATGATTACAATAATTAAGAAGGTCTGTAACCATTAATTCATATGAAAATTCAAGTGTATGAAAACTTCTGCCATGATTACGTTGGTCCACCATATGAACTTCAAATCCGTTCTCAGCATATAGATTACCAAGCGTTTTCCAGTTATCCGACATTCCCAGGAAGCCATGTAAAATTATAAGTGGCTTTCCTTCTCCGATAATATTTGAATGTAAAATCTGCATTGTTAATTGTTAATAGTTAATTGTTGTATATTCATAATTCTGCATTCTTAAACGGTAAACCCAGCGCCCGACATAAGAAACAAGACACAAGAGTTCAGAATTTAAAGTTCAGAGTTATGTAGTGGTCAACCTATATCAGAAACGTACAATTTTTCATTCTGCATTCTGCATTTTAAAATCCGTACTTCTAACTTCGTACTTCTAACTTCACTTCACTTCAGTTTCCCCAGGTACATCTGTATTACATTTTCAAGTCCCAGGTACAGAGATTCAGCAATCAATGCGTGGCCAATAGAAACCTCCAATAAACCCGGGATAGTATCTTTAAAATACTTCAGGTTTTCTAGGTTTAAGTCATGTCCGGCATTTATTCCGATGTCAATTTTATTCGCAAGCGAAGCCGCTTCAATGTAGGGTTTAATGCCATTTTTATTCCCCTTTTCATATTGAGTGGCATAGCTCTCTGTATAAAGCTCTATTCTGTCTGCCCCGGTAACCTTTGCACCTTCAACCATTTTAGCATCAGGGTCCACGAAAATGGAAGTCCGGATACCGTTATTTTTAAATTCCTTTACAACTTCAATTAGAAAATCTTTATGTATTATAGTATCCCAGCCGGCATTAGACGTAATTGCCTTAACAGAATCAGGCACTAATGTTACCTGTGTAGGTTTTACTTCAAGTACCAGATCAATAAACTTTTTAACCGGATTACCTTCTATATTAAACTCGGTGTATACTATTGGTTTTAAATCCCTGGCATCCTGGTACCGTATATGTCTTTCGTCAGGCCTGGGGTGTATAGTTATACCTTCTGCCCCAAATTCCTGAATATCTTTTGCTGAGGTAACAACATTTGGTATATTTCCGCCCCGGGAATTTCTTAAAGTAGCAATTTTATTGATGTTTACACTTAATTTGGTCATATCTTTGTATTGAAGAACATAAATGGCAAAAATACAAAGTAAAGATGCTGTATTGTCATAATATTTAATTATTTTGCTTAGGATTTAATGAATGAAAATGAATATACATTCTTATATAAATAATGACATTTTACCATTATTGCCTAATTATCCGGTAAAAATGGTAAAGGAAATGTTTTCTAACCTCACTTATACACATATACCCGTTGTAGAAGATAATTTTTTAATGGGTAATATTTCTGAGGATGATGTTCAGGGGTATGACCAAGAAAAGAAAATCAGCGATTATCAATTTAGCCTGGATGTTTTTTTTGTTAAAAAGAGCACTAACTGGCTAGATGTTTTAGAAGCTTTTGCTCAGAATAACGCGAATATTATCCCTGTTTTAGATGAAAATAATCAGTATATGGGCTATTATGACCTTATAGATATTGTAGGACTTTTTAAAGAAACACCTTTTATAAATGAACCCGGCGGAATACTCATTATTGAAAAGGGTAGCCAGGATTATTCATTTAGTGAAATCTCACAGATCATTGAAAGTAATGATGGTAAATTATTAGGCGCTTTTATTTCTGAAATGAAAGCAGATGTAACTCAAATTACACTTAAAATAGGTAATGCACGCTTAAGCGATATTATACAAACATTCAGGAGGTATAGTTATAATATAGTTTCCGGTAATGAAGAAGACCGGTACATGGAAGATTTAAAAGAACGTTCCGATTATCTAAAAAAATTCCTCAATATATAATTCTCCTTATGAAAATTTGCCTTTACGGACAATATTACAGTGAAGATTCCGGCGACCGCATTATAACTTTACTGGAAGAACTGGAAGAACATAAAGTAGATCTTTATATAGAAAAAGATTATTTATCGATAATTATGAGTATGTTCACTCTAAATCGGGAATACAAAACGTTTACTTCATTTTCTGATCTGGATGATTCTTTTGATATTTTTATTAGTGTGGGAGGTGATGGTACCATGCTGCGAAGCATCATTTATGTTAGACATTTAAATATTCCCATATTAGGTATTAATACCGGCAGATTAGGTTTTTTGGCCACTGTACAGAAAGATGATATAAAAAATGCTGTCAAAGAAATTATTAGTAAAAAATATGACGTAGTTGAAAGAAGTTTATTGCAGGTAGAAACATTGGATGATAATTATACATTGGATGAATTAAATTTTGCTTTAAATGAGATCGCAGTCAGCAGGAAAAACACCACTTCAATGATAACAGTTGCGACCTGGCTCGATGATGAATACCTCACCTCTTATTGGGCTGATGGCCTTATAGTAGCTACACCAACAGGTTCAACAGGATATTCGTTAAGTTGTGGAGGGCCGGTTATTACTCCCACTTCTGCAACTTTCGTATTAACACCTATTGCGCCTCATAACCTTAATGCCCGTCCACTTATTATACGAGATGATACCGTAATAAAACTTAGAGTATCGGGCAGGGAAAATAATTTTCTTATTTCATTAGACTCCCGTATTGCCACATTGAATAATGAAACTATTGTAAAAATAAAGAAGGCACCATTCAATATTAAGTTAATTGAACTTAAAAATGAAAGTTTTTTAAAAACACTCCGAAAAAAGCTGCTTTGGGGTGAAGACAGGAGAAATTAAACAATAAAAAGCTTCAAATAATGTTTTACTACAACATTCATTTATAAAATATAGTCTTAAAAAAATCTTAATTTTTATATTTGCAAACTTTTAGTTTATGAAAAAGATAGCTTTTATATTGTTTTTATTAATAGGTACCTGTGTGGTAAAGGCTCAGATCAATGAAGTTGGTTTATTTGCAGGAGGCAGTAATTACATAGGGGATGTAGGATCCATGAATTATATTGATCCCGGTGACCTGGCTTTTGGAGCTCTCTTTAAATGGAATGTAAGCTCCAGGTATTCATACAGGATTAGCGCAATGATAGCTCAGATATCTGCCAACGATATTGATTCGGATATGGCATCAAGAGTTGAACGTGGGCTGGAATTTAAAAATACAGTGAGTGAGGTGTCATTAGGAATGGAATTTAACTTTTTTGAGTTCGATTTGCATGATTTTGATAAACCTGCTACACCATATATATATTCAGGTATAAGTTATTTTAGTTATAAAAATTTATTTTTTAATGGTAGTACTATAGTTAGTTCTGGAAATCACAGTACATTTGCAATCCCAATAGCATTAGGTTTTAAAGCTAAAATTAACCGACGAATAATTTTAGGGGCCGAAGTTGGTGTCAGGTATACTTTTACAGATAACCTGGATGGCAGTAATCCCGTTAAGGCACCAAATAATGAAACCCCGGTAAGATTCGGCAATGTTAATAGTGATGACTGGTATGTATTTTCAGGCATTGTGATAACATATACCTTTAACAGGTTTCCCTGTTACAATTGTTTCGAAGCGAAGATTAAAGATGACAAGAAAAGAAGACGATCTAAATAAAGATAATTTACCTGTTCATATTGCTATTATAATGGACGGGAATGGTCGTTGGGCTCAAAAACAGGGCAAAAAAAGAATTTTTGGGCACAAAAATGGTGCTAAAGCAGTAAGGGAAGTAGTAGAAGGATGTGCAGAAATCGGGATTAAAAACCTTACACTTTATGCTTTCTCTACAGAAAACTGGAATCGTCCGAAAATGGAAGTTGACATGCTTATGAAACTTTTGGTTTCTTCCTTGAAAAAAGAAATGAAGACTTTAATGGACAATAACATTAAATTAAATACCATAGGCAATATTCAAGCTTTGCCAGGTAACATTTGCGAAGAACTCATTGAAGTGATTGAAAAAACAAAAAACAACACCCATATGACCCTCACAATTGCATTAAGTTATGGGAGCAGGGAAGAATTAACAAATGTTGTTAAACAAATATCAAACAAAGTTAAAAATAATATAATTTTGGTTGAAAATATTGATGAATCAGTTATAAATAATCATCTTTACACGCAAAATTTACCAGATGTCGATTTGCTTATCAGGACCAGTGGGGAGCACAGGATAAGCAATTTTTTGCTTTGGCAAATTGCTTATGCCGAATTATATTTTACAGAAATATTGTGGCCTGATTTTAAAAAAGAACATTTATTGCAAGCTATAATTAATTACCAAAACAGGGAAAGAAGATTTGGAAAGACAAGCGAACAACTTAACTAAAAATATCATGTTTAGATATTTGGGTGTATTCACATTATTGGTTCTATTTTTTAATAATACTGTAATAGCCCAGGAAACCACATTCGATAAAGGGGAAAAATATATTTTAGGTGGAATAGAGGTAACAGGGGTTAAAAGTTATAATGAACAAACCGTTATTACCTATACCGGATTAAGAATAGGACAGGAAATTACTATTCCCGGAGAAGAAATTAGTAATGTAATCACCAAACTCTGGAAACTACAATTATTTAGCGATATTAATTTTTACATTGTTAATGTAGAAGATAACAAAGCTTTTCTCGAATTAAATGTTACAGAACTCCCAACTTTATCTGATATTAAAGTTACAGGTATCAAAAAGAAAAAAGCCGAAGGTGTAATTAAAGATGCTGATCTTAAAAAGGGTAAAAAAGTAACTGAAGGTTTTATTGCCAACACTAAAAATTATCTTCTTAATAAGTATAAAACAGACGGATTTTTAAATACCAAAGTCAATATAAATACCATAGAAGATACAGACACTACTCAAACAAATGCTGTTAAAATGGTAGTGCATATTGATAAAGGGGAAAAAGTAAAAATAAGAGATATTAACTTTGAGGGGAATGAAAAGTTAAAAGATGGGAAGCTTGCAAAAGCAATGAAAAATACAAAAGAAAAGGCATTTGGACGTTTCTGGAAAAAATCGAAATTCATTCCTGAAGATTATAAAGAAGATTTAACATCATTGGTTGATGCATATAAAGAAAAAGGTTACAGAGATGCAAGAGTATTGTCAGATTCTATAATTTATAATGAGAACAATACTATTGATATCCGGATTGCTGTTGAAGAAGGCGATAAGTATTATATCGGGGATATTGACTTTGTAGGGAACTCAGTGTATACTGATCAGTATTTAGGCAGAATATTAGGTCTAAAAAAAGGAGATGTATATAACGGTGTACTCCTTAGAAAAAGAATACAGGATAACAGCAAACCCGATGCCATGGATATAACCAACGAATATCAAAATAACGGGTATTTATTTTCTACCATAAATCCTGTTGAGGTCTCTGCAATAAATGACACCATTAATTTTGAAATACGTATCATAGAAGGCAAGCCCGCTTATTTTAACAATGTATCTGTCAGAGGAAATGATAAAACAAATGACCACGTAATATACAGGGAAATCCGTACCCGGCCGGGACAATTATACAGTAAAGAGAATGTAATCAGGACCATAAGGGAGTTAGGGCAGTTAGGGTATTTTGATCCTGAGGCAATTGCTCCCGATATTCAGAATGCAGACCCTAATTCCGGTACTGTTGATATTGAATACGGATTGGTGGAAAAAGGCTCTAGCCAGGTCGAACTACAGGGAGGTTTTGGCGGTGGTGGCTTTATAGGTACCCTGGGATTATCATTTAGTAACTTCGCCGTTAAAGATATGTTTAATAAGGATGCCTATAGGCCGGTTCCTATGGGTGACGGACAAAAAATATCATTGCGGTTACAGGCTAGCAGGTTTTTCCAAAACTACAGCTTCTCTTTTGTTGAACCCTGGTGGGGTGGTGAAAAACCTATACAGTTTTCAGCTTCGGTTTCACACAGTATAAACTACAGGTTTAATTCATTTAATGCAAGGGATGTTGATAAAAGTCAGCGGTTTAATCTTTCGGGAGTTACTGTCGGACTTGCCAAACGTTTGGAGTGGCCAGACAATTACTTTATGTTGTCCCATGCCTTGAGCTTTCAGATTTATGACCTTCAGAACTATCCCACAGGGTTATTTAATTTTAGTTCGGGAGTCTCAAGGGCTTTTGCATACACTATAGCACTCACAAGAAATAATACATTTGTAAACCCGATTTTCCCGGTAGGAGGATCAGAATTCTCCATTAGCGCAAAAGTAACGCCCCCTTATTCACTATTAAATGATGTGGATTATGCCAATTTAGGTGATCAGGAAGAGTATCAACGGAAAATAAGTGGCAGATTGGTAAATGCAAATGATCAACCTATATCAACTCATGGTGGAGAACCCGTACCCGATATAGCTAAAATAGGGCAGGAAAAAATAAAATGGCAGGAATTTTATAAAATAAAATTCAAAGGAGCCTGGTATACAAGTTTAATAAATAAATTTGTTATTAAAACTCAGGCAGAGTTTGGTTTTTTAGGCGCCTATAACCAGGATAGGGGAGTTATACCTTTTGAACGTTTTTACCTTGGTGGTGACGGATTGGGGAATTTTTCAATGGATGGAAGGGAGACTATAGGTTTAAGAGGGTATGAAAATAATACATTAACTCCGACTAACAGGCAGACCGGAGAAGACGGAGGTACTATTTATAACAAGTTTTCTATGGAACTTCGTTATCCGATAACATTAAAGCCAAGTGCATCTATTTATGCATTAACATTTATTGAAGGAGGGGTAGCGTATAACAATTTTAGGGATTATAATCCGTTTAATCTAAAAAGGTCGGCCGGTGCCGGGATTCGTATATTTATGCCTGCATTTGGATTGTTAGGTATTGATTTTGGTTATGGATTTGATAACGCTAATCCGTCTTCAAATGAACCGCACGGATGGGAGACACATTTTATAATTGGTCAGCAATTTTAAATTTGGCACGATATTTTCTATAATCAAAATAACAAGTAATATGAAAGCGAAAGTTCTTATTTTATTGTTAGGTATTATAACGCTTTCTGTACAAGCACAGAGAAGTGTTAGATTGGGTTATATAGACATGGAGTATATATTGCAAAATGTTGATGAGTACCAGGAAGCAAACAAGCAATTGGAGGCAAAGGTCCAGCGATGGAAAACAGAAATAGAAACCCAAAAGGGGTCTATTGAACAAATGAAGAAAGACCTGAGTGCCGAAAAGATACTCCTTACCCAGGAGCTTATAGAAGAGCGTGAAGAGGACATAAAGGCAATGGAGGAGAGTATGATTGAATATCAGCAGGATCGTTTTGGGCCACAAGGCGATTTGGTAATGCAAAAAAGAATGCTGATTCAACCCATACAAGACCAGGTTTTTAATGCCGTTCAGGATATAGCACAAAAAAGGCGCTATGATTTTGTATTCGATAAATCAGCCGACGTTGTGATGTTATATTCAGATAAAAGACATGATATTAGTGACCTGATATTGAGAACTATTAACAGAACAAGAAAGACAAGCGTAAATTCAACGTCAACCGACGATGAGGAACTAAGTGTTGATGAAGAAGAAATTAATCCTGAAGTTGAAGAACGAAAGCGACTCCAGGAAGAAAGAAAAGCCGAAAGGTTAAAAATGATAGAAGAAAGCAGGGAGGCAAAACTGAAGGAACTTGAAGAGAGAAAAAAAGCTTATGAAGAACGAAGACAAAAGTTGTTAGAACAACGAGAAGCCGCTAAAAGCGCTAAAGAAGAAAAAGAGGATAGTAAAGAAGAATAAAAATTTTAAATTAAAATCAATTAGAACATCATGAAACAATTAAAAACATTATTAATAGCATTCGCATTGGTAGTAGGAACTATGGGATTTGTAAACGCGCAAAGCAAAATCGCCCATATAGACGT
Source organism: uncultured Flavobacteriaceae bacterium (assembly GCA_937901915.1). Taxonomy (GTDB): domain Bacteria; phylum Bacteroidota; class Bacteroidia; order Flavobacteriales; family Flavobacteriaceae; genus Abyssalbus. The sequence continues at coordinate 17,837 of CALGUD010000152.1, read as the reverse complement.
ACAAGCATTATTAACTGATATGCCCGAAATGAAAGCTGCAGAAGCCGAACTTACAAAGCTTAGCAAAACCTATGAGACGGATATCAGGACATCAATGCAGGAACTTCAAACAAAAGCTGCGCTTTATGAAAAAGAAGGGCCTACTCAAACTGAAGAAGTAAATCTTCAAAGAACGCAGGAATTACAAGGAATGCAACAAAACATTCAGCAAGCAAACCAGGTTGCACAACAGGAGCTTAGTAAAAAAAGAATGGAAATTTTAGAGCCGATCTTGCAAAAAGCAAACGATGCCATCCTTAAAATAGGAAAAGCACAGGGGTTTGATTATGTATTAGACTCATCTGCTGGTTCAGGAGTACTTTTAGCTACTGGTAAAGATCTTTTACCTGAAGTAAAAAAAGAATTAGGATTCTAAAATTCAATAAAAGTATAATTAAACCCCATAGCGTAAACTATGGGGTTTTTTTGTAATTTCTCCCATACTTTTATAGTAAATTTACTAAATGAACAGTAATCCCATAGGTATTTTTGATTCGGGAGTAGGAGGTACTTCTATCTGGAAAGAAATTCATGAACTTCTTCCCAACGAGTCCACTATTTATCTGGCTGATAGTAAAAATGCCCCTTATGGAGAAAAATCATCACAGGAAATCCTTGATCTCAGTATCAAAAACACCGAGCTGCTTCTTGAAAAAAAATGTAAGATCATTGTTGTAGCATGTAATACGGCAACAACAAACGCTATTACGTATCTTCGTAAAAAATTCGAGATTCCATTTATAGGGATAGAACCCGCCATAAAACCGGCTGCAATTAATTCCATGAACGGGGTAGTAGGAATTTTAGCAACCAAAGGAACATTAACCAGTGAACTCTTTAGCAAAACCACTGACATGTATGCCGGAGGAATAACAATTGTAGAACAGCGTGGAGAAGGATTAGTGCCTCTCATTGAAGCAGGTAAAATAGAAACTACGGAAATGAGGGGTCTCCTTAAAAGATATTTAGAACCTTTTATAGCCGCCAAAGCCGATTATTTAGTGCTAGGATGTACACATTATCCCTATTTAATACCGGAAATAAAAAAAATACTTCCGGATTCGGTGCAAATTATTGATTCAGGTGAAGCAGTAGCAAGGCAAACCGGTAACATTCTGAAGAAACATAACCTGTTAAATAATAGACATGTTAAACCGTCTCTGAAATTTTTTACAAATAGTGATAAAGATTTACTTAAAATATTTTTAAGTGATGTAAAAGATGATTTTGAAGCGGATTATCTGAATTTTTAAGCGTATTTACTTAATATCCTGTTCACACTTTCATAATAGCTACTCCCAAACAAGTTTAAGTGCACCAGCAAATAGTAAAGTTGCCAGATATCCAGCCTGCTTTTCCATTCCTCCTTTAAAGGGAAGATTTCATTGTAAATATTAAACAGTACTTCATTAAATCCTCCAAAAAGTTGCATCATGGCAATATCCATTTCCCTGTGAAAATAAGACACTGAAGGGTCCATTAAACAAGCCTGGCCATCGTTATCAATAATATAGTTGCCACTCCACAAATCTCCATGTATTAAAGAAGCACTTTCCTCGGGGATAATTTCTTCTAATTTTTTATAAAATATACTTAAATTTTTAAATGAATAACCTTTTACAGATGCCATTTTAAACTGAGGGTTCAGCCTTTGGGTGATATAAAACTCATATGCCGAAGTACACCACTCATTTGATTGCGGTAAACTTCCTATATAGTTTGATTTGTTAAATCCGAATTTCTTATTTGTGTTTTGATGCAGTAAAGCCATTTTTTCTCCAAAATCCTCCCAGAAATTTTCTCTTTCCGGCCCGGGTGGGATGTATTCTAAAAGCAGGTAAGCAATATCGTTGTAACTACCCACCGAAAAAACTTCAGGAATTTTAATTGCATTTGTGTTTCTAAGAGCATCGAGGCCTTCTTTTTCTGCTTCAAACATACCCGGAAAAGCTGATGCACTGTTTACTTTTACAACCAACTTATCACAATTGGTTTCCATTAAAAAAACATCGTTAATATCACCACCGGATAAGGGAGTGGAACTGAAGATTTTTAAATTGAGGGCTGCTTCAATATCAGGGATAATATGCTGAAGCTTTTCGGAAGTCATTTTTTAAAATAGGTCAGATAGGTAAAATCGTGCTTATGTTTTTCATCTTTAGGATGATGTACACTTTTGCTTAGTTCCCATTCGTGTTCATTTATTTCAGGAAAAAAAGTGTCGGCATCAAATGATTCATGAACTCTGGTTAATTCAATTTTATCACTAAAAGGTAGACCCAATTTGTAAATTTCCCCGCCACCAATAATAAAAGGTTGCTCATCACCTTTTGCCAGTTCCAGTGCTTTTTCAATACTGTTTACTACAATACACCCTTCTGGCTTATAATCTTTTTGCCTTGTTATAACTACATGCGTACGGTTAGGAAGAGGTTTGGGAAAAGATTCAAAGGTTTTTCTTCCCATTATAATATAATGCCCGGTTGTAAGCTCTTTAAAGCGTTTAAAGTCATCGGGTAAATGCCATACAAGGTCGTTGTCTTTACCAAGGGCATTATTTTCACCAACGGCTGCAATAATAGTGGTCATTCTGTAAAATTATCTTTTTTGAGTTCAGGTAGCGGTTCATTCTGATCCAAACTTCTTTTAATATCTGCAATTCTTTCCTTTTGTAACTCAACGAGTTTTTCCCTTTGTTTTCGCTCCCAGTTTTTACCTAAAAATTTATTGGTGATAAAGACATTAATAAAGTGAAGTACAAACAAAAATCCCCAGACAACTAAAATCCACAGATACCAATCATACTCATCATAATAGTTGAGAACGCGGTTTATGATATACATAAAAATGCCGGTAACCACAAAGAGTATAAAATGAAAATAAAGTGCCTTTTTTTGTTTTATACGCGCCTGGGCATTCTCGATGAGTTCGTGCTGTTGAATATTTATTTTTTCCACTTGTTTAAAAGATAATATTATTAATACCTTTAATATATCAAATTTAAGAAATAAAAAATGAAAAAGATTAGTAATGATTTTCCTATTTTAACTCAATACTCCTATACCAATACCGCAAGTTGCGGACTTCTTTCAGAAAGCCTTATGGAATGGAGGCAGGAACATGAACTCGATTATTTAATAAAGGGAAGTATGTTCAGGGATTCATACCCTGTCTTTTTTGAAGAAATAAGGAAAACTGTAGCAGAATTTTTACATGCAGAAGCTCTGAATACTGTTTTGGTCCCTAATTTTTCATTTGGATTTAATACATTAATAAATGGAATTAATCCCGATCAGACAGTTTTATTGCTTGAGGGGGATTATCCTTCAGTAAACTGGCCTGTAATGGCTAAAGGATATAAATTTAATACGGTAAAGGTTGATGAAAATTTAGAAAAGAATATTGAAACTGCTTTTGAAAAAGTTAAGCCAACTCTTTTTGCTTTTAGTATTGTACAGTATGTAAGTGGGATTAAAATTGACCTGGACTTTATTAACAGGCTTAAAAAAAAGTATCCTGAAACCTTATTTGTAGGCGATGGAACCCAGTACTTCGGAACAGAAACATTCAATTTTTCAGAATCGGAAATAGATATTATAGGATCTAGTGGTTATAAATGGATGCTGGCAGGTTTTGGTAATGGTTTTTTCGCTTTTAAAGAGCAAATTAAGAATGAAATTTTTAAGGAGTCTTTCAAGTATGATGCACGTGAAGAAGATTTTTTAAAAAATAAAAATCATTTAACCAACCACTTTGAACCCGGACATCACGACACTTTAAACTACGGCAGTTTAAAATTTTCAATCGAAAACACCTTTAATAAAATCGGAATAAGTGAAATTGAAGCACACTTAAAGGAGCTTTCAGTGTACGCGAAAGCGAAATTTGCAGAACTTAACTTATTAGATGATGCTATTGTTCAAAGAAATAACCATTCAACAATTTTTAGCTTAAATGCTGATGAAAGTGTTTTAAAAGAATTAAAAAGCCGGGATGTTATTTGTTCATTCCGAGGTGGTAAATTAAGAGCCAGTTTTCATTTTTATAACACAACTAAAGATATTGATAAAATAGTGAGCATTATTAGAAATTTAAAATAAACGTATTAAGAATTCAAATGATAATTTTGGGGACAGGAATACAACAGATAAAGCATTATCCCTTAAAAGTGTTACATATAGACAAAAGAATGTTACAAATTCGATAAAGTTCTATTACAATAAAATTTATGTTTGCGGGTCGATAAAAATTTCATAATTATTTGTTAAATAAGCTATTAGCAAATTAGTCAGTTTGAATATGATATTTATCGTTATGAACCTCAAGGGTTTCATAAATAACCAACTAACCATAAATTATGTTTGTTACAATATTGTCTTCCGTATTGTCTGTTTTTTCTGTTGACAATTTGGGCCACTTCGAAAAAGAGAACGATTCCCTTACTGTAAAAAATCCTGTAATTATTACTCATGCTCCCAAAGAATATACTTTTCCGGAGATTGATGAAAAATTCCCTGTAGACAAAATATTCAATTCTTCGGAGGCTTCTGGGTTTAACTATGAAAAACTCGCTGCAGAGTATCCTGTTCCCGCAAAAGTATTGGAGGCAAGGGAACATGCCAAAGCAGGCTTCGCAGAGATCGATGAAAAAAACAGATGGGTAGAAAGCCTTGCAGAAAGTGATATCCACACTTTGCCTGTTGGTACGAAAGGGACTTTTGGCTCGGTTGAATATGCCATTGGTTATATCAGGGCTAAAGTAACTAAGGATTATGCTGAACTCACTGCTTTTATACGAATCAAGTTGCCTCAAACTGATAGTCAAGGAAAACCCATAGAAATTTTTTTTGGTGCCGATAATGTAAAAGTCACCCATAATGGGGGAATTCATGAAGATGTTAATCTCGCATTACTGGGTGATGTTTTTATACCCAATAGCGGGAAATGGATAACACTGTTAAAAGGATCAGTAGATTACAGGTCCCAAAATACAGATCCTGCAATGAATAATGTAGGCCGGACGTATGCTAAGTTAACCTGCGAAGGTTTAAAGGATATGCAACTTGTAGGGGAGGTACAATTTCCAAGGAATGTGGTAGTTCCTGTTGGCCCTAACGGGGAACAGCTCCCGGGAAAAATTTCGTATGTACATCCGGATAAATCCGTAACCCAGGTAGAGAACAGGGTTTCGGGAACATTCACTGCCACTACAATGGACTGGAATGATATAATGATTGAAACAACCTTCCCGCATTTTGCATTAACCGGATATCAGGATATGTTAATTTTTTCTGTAAAACAGGCCACTTTCGATTCCAGCGACCATAAATCCCCCGAAGACTTTTCTTTGGACTGGAGGGGTGTTTTTATAGGATCTGCCGAAGTAGGATTGCCCAAACAATTCCGCACAAATAGAAATAGTGAAAAACGAATATTTATAGGGGCTACCAGGTTGATATTGGACAACAAAGGATTCTCCGGGAAAATTCATGCCCGGAATGTATTTCCCGTTTCAGAAGGTATTACTTCCAGGAAAAACGGATGGCAGTATGGGCTGGACTATTATGAAATATCATTTGAAGCCGATCGCCTGATATCCGGACAACTTGGTGGAAAACTTGTATTGCCCATAAGCGGTGGTCCAACGGAAAATGAGAAAAAACAGAATAATAAGGAAAATAATAGCTCAATTCTCTTTACCGGATTCATAGATAGAACTAAAATCCAGCTAACAGCCAACCTCGGCAGTGAAATAAATTTTGATGCTTTTGTCGGAAAAGCGACCCTTTCACCTAATTCAGGAATTGAAATGACCTTCAACAGGGATGATGAAGAGGGCTTTGATATGAGGGCCACACTAAACGGTTCTCTGAATGTAAATGGTACACTACTCAATAAAGGGGAAACAGCTGCACCAAAAAATAACAACGCAAGCGGATCTCAATCATCACTTGATGACAAGGTGCAATTTGAAGGGATCATATTTCAAAACCTGATCATTCAAACACAAGGAACGATTTTCAGTGTTGACTATTTTGGGTATGAAAAAGACCTTAGTCTTTGTAATTTTCCTGTTTCTATTAAAGAAATCAATGTTTCGGTACAAGAAGAACGGATTGCGTTAGGATTCGGCCTGGTTTTAAACTTAATGGAAGGCGATTTTGGCGCCGAAACAAAAATAGAAATAGCCTCTTTGGCTAAACATAAAAATGGGGCTTTAAAATTTGAACCCATAGGGATTACAATGGGGGAAATCTTCATTAAAGCTGATCTTGGGGCAATTAAAATGGCAGGAGGCTTAAAATTACTAAGAAATGACCCTGAATATGGAAACGGGTTTACAGGTTTTCTGGATGTAGAAATAGCTGCCCTGCAAGGAACAACAATACGGGCAAATGCAATTTTTGGAAAAAAAGATTTCAGATATTGGTATTTTGATGTGCTGGCAGACAATCTTCCTACCGCTAATTCACCCACAGGTATTACGTTAAAAGGTATTGGCGGGGGGGCCTTTTACCATATGAAAAGAAGGGGCTTTAGTTCCGCTTTTTCACCCTCAGGATTGGCCTACGAGCCTACTACAGATATCCATCTCGGTTTAAAAATGATGGTGCTTTTTGGGATTATAAATCCTGATGCAATCAATGGAGGGGCCGGTTTTGAAATCGCATTCAATAAAAACTTTGGGGTTATGAAAATGGGGTTCTATGGAGAAGCTCATATAATGCAGGGATTTGACGTGAATATTTCGCCAAAGGATGAAATCCTGAACACCATGAAGGACCCCAAGTCCAATAATGATTCCTACGATTCCGATTTAGGTATACCTCTTGTTGACAAATCTAAAGAAGCCTACCCATCAAAAGTCGCAGGTGAGTCCGGTATAAACGCATACCTGGGCATTGAATATGATTTTCAGAGTAAAGAGCTACATGGTGAATTAGATATTTACATAGATGTTGCTGCGGGTATCCTACAGGGCAGATCATCTAATGGCCGAGCCGGGTGGGCAGTGATCCATCTTTCTGAAAATGAAAAATATTTACATGTCGGAACACCCGATGACCGTATAGGTTTAAGGCTCGGTGTGGGTGGCATGAGCCTTGAAGTGGATGGGTATTTTATGTTGGGAGACAACCTCCCGGAGATGCCTTTGCCCAGTGCACATTTAATAGAGGTTATGGATGTCGATCCCCATGAGCTCGATATGAGGGATGAGGGGGCTTTAAGTACCGGCAGTGGCTTTGCTTTTGGTCATAGTTTACATTTAGACACAGGTGATATTAATTTTTTAATACTCTACGCACGCTTTATAGCCGGCGGGGGAATGGATGTAATGCTCAAAGATTACGGAGAAACTTTCTGCTCTAATACAGAAAGTCAACTTGGTATTGACGGATGGTATGCAAGCGGACAATTGTACGCTTACCTGGAAGGGGAATTGGGTATAAAAATCAGGCTGTTTGGGATAGAAGAAAGATTTACTATTATAAAAGGTGGGGTAGGTGCCATTCTCCAGGTAAAGGCCCCAAACCCTACCTTCCTGCACGGCCAGGTGGCAGGGACTTATAACTTATTGGGCGGAATGGTAGAAGGAAATTACAGTTGTGAAGTTACACTGGGTGACGAATGTATCATACTGGATGAATCGCCCTTGGGCGGACTCAAAATGATATCAGACCTTACCCCGGCCGATGGTAAAACGGGGGTTGATGTATTTGCCATGCCACAGGCTACTTTCGCCATGAGTGTAGACAAGCCTTTTGAATTTATGAGTGATGGGGTAAAAAAGACCTTTAAAATAAAGCTGGAGAAATTCGAAGTTTTAGATGATGGGAAGAAAATAGCCGGGGAACTGGAGTGGGGCAGTGATAAAAACAAGGGTATGTTTGTGTCAACGGATATCCTTCCCCCAAATAAAAAATTAGAAGTGCGGGTAGAGGTAAGTTTCCTTGAACTGGTGAATGGAAAATATGAAACAGTAATGGTAAATGGTAAAAAAGCCACAGAAAAAAAGAGCCATGAATTTACAACAGGAGAAGCTCCCGACTACATACCGTTACATAATGTTACTTATACATATCCTGTTCCGGGCCAACGCGATTTTTACCGGGACGAATACGATAAAGGCTACACCCAGTTAAGGAGGGGGCAAGATTATCTTTTTGAAGATAAAAATTGGGCAACCAATGTAAAGTTTATAGAAGATAACGGTGAATCAGGGAAAGTACCGGTTGGTTATGACACTTCTACTAATAAAGTCCATTACCAATTTCCCAGGTTAGACAGAAGTAAAGGTTATACCTTATATGTATTCAGTGTGCCAAAAAATGCCGTAGCAAACACTACAAACAATCAAAAGGATTCAGAAACTACAAATTATGACGAGAAAAATTCCATGGTTGTAACGTCTACACGGGCAGAAAATATTTCTAAAGAAGACGGGGAGATTGAGCGGTTAAGTTATGACTTCAGTACAAGCAAATATGATAAATTTAAGAATAAAATAAGTGATTTAAAGACAACCCATTATCTCTGGAGAAAACCTGAAAGTGAAGTGGAAAGCACATCAGATCTTCCGGTTATGGGTTATTCGGATGTGATTTTACTTACTACTGCCATTCAGGAACATATTGGGTTTGATAAAGTTGAACTTGCAGGAAACAGCTTCTCAGAAGACAAGCCTTTGGTACAGGTAGAAGCAAAATTGAATGACAAGTATTTTACAAAGGACATGAACCCGGTCCTTTATTCCAGGTACCTTAATACACCCTATAGCATAAACAGGGACCCCAATATTTATGGTTCTATACCAAAAAAGGCAGTCAATGTAATTACGAGTTATCTAAGCAGCCTGGATACAGGTGAAAATACCCCATGGAGAAAAACCTATTTTCCTTACAGGTATGACCTTGCCCATGTGTACAGTAAAGATTTTATGGATGTGCGACTTAAAGTACTCAATGCCCAATACAAGAAAGAGATCAGTCCTGATAGTGAACTGCTGTATATTGTTGATAAAATGTACCAGTTTATGAGATATGGGGACTATGACATTAAACTTCAATATGTCCTTCCGGGCAATATTAAAAGTTCAGAAACCAGCTATAATTTCATGAACCCTATCACATTAAGAAGATGATAAAAAATTTAAAAATATCGGTATTAATGTGTTGTATGTGTGCATTAAGCTTTGCCCAGAACGATTCAATTACAGTAGAGGCCGTAAAAGCTATATCTGCAATGAACGATAACTCCGTGCTTTTAAGATGGGCACCAACTACTCCTGTTACATGGCAAAAAGGGAATATGTATGGTTATATAATTGAACGTTATACGGTAAAAAGGAACGGTCAATTACTGCCCCGGCAGGAAAAAACCCTTTTAACACCAGAGCCTTTAAAAGCTGAACCGTTGGCTCAATGGGAACAAATGGTTCATGAAAACCAATATGCTGCTATAATTGCCCAGGCCATTTATGGTGAAAGTTTTGAAGTTGAGGCCGGAAATGGGAACAAGGATAACTCCTTAATGCAAATCGTAAACAAAGCCAGGGAAGTGGAACAACGCTTTTCATTTTCACTCTTTGCAGCCGACATGAATTTTGAAGCAGCAAAAAAGGCAGGATGGGGCTATGTAGATAACGATATAAAAAGCAACGAAGCATATTTTTACAGGATCCTCATAGCGCTGCCTGAAGGTTCCGAACCCATACAGGAAGGCCTGGCCTATGCCGATCCTGCAGAAGTTAAAGAACTTCCTGTGCCCATAGACCTCTTTGCCGTGGGACAGGACAAAAATATTTCACTTACATGGGAATATGAGCTGTTTAAAAGCACATATAACTCCTATCATATAGAACGGTCTGAAGACGGGGTAAACTTTGCACGTTTAGGGGATACCCCCTTTGTTAAATTTGAAGGACAGAACCAGAAAAAAGTACGTTATATACAATATATTGACACTATTCCCCAAAATAATAAAACTTACCACTACCGTGTAAAAGGCTTAACTGCTTTTGGTGAAGAAGGCCCGCCTTCAGCTGTGGTTTCTGCTATGGGCGTGGAAGCATTAAGCTCAACACCACACATTGGCAACTATAAATTCCTGGATGGGGACAAGGTCCTCATTGAGTGGGAATTCCCGGTAGGGTCCGAATCCCAGATCACCGGTTTTGAACTGAACAGGGGCCTCACGCATAAAGGCCCTTTTGAGGTAGTTAAAAACGGGCTACAGCCCCATGAAAGGCAGGTGGTTTTTGAAGGCCTGGACCCGTCTAATTATTTTACGGTTTCTGCTTTAGGTAAGGATAAAGAGGTCCGCGCTTCCTCCGCCAAGTTCATCCAGACCATAGATTCCATACCTCCGGCAGCACCCACAGGGCTCACAGCGGTAGTGGATACTATGGGGATTGTACATCTTAGCTGGGAGGCTAACAAGGAAAGGGACATATTGGGTTACAGGATACTAAGGGCAAATATCGCAAGTGAAGAATATCACCAGCTTACTGAATCGCCTGTAGAAACCAATTCGTATAAGGACACAGTTTCCCTCAAAACCCTGAACGCCAAGGTGTACTACAGGGTAATGGCGGTGGACCAACGATTTAACCGGTCTGCCAATTCTGATGTTTTAATGGTTGATAAACCCGACCTTATCCCACCTTCGGCACCTATTTTTACTGATTATAAAATTACGGATGGTAGCATAAACCTAGCCTGGGTCAACAGCTCTTCATCCGATACACAAAAACATAAACTGTTCCGGCAAGCATACGGTACTGAGAGTACCACGCAGGATAAATGGCAGTTAATTTTTGAAACGGATACCATTACAACCTACTCAGACAAGAATATAGTTTCAGGGTACCAGTACCGGTATGCCATATTTGCTGAGGATAAAGCCGGTTTGTTGTCGGAAGCTTCTGCACCTCTTATCGCCGATTACAGAAGTACAACTACAGATATTGAAGCCATAAAAGGATTTATTGCTACCCCCGACAGGGCTGCCAATAAAATAGAATTAAAATGGCGTACACCGCCTGAAGAAGTTGTTGAAGTAATGGTGTATAAATCCAAAGATAAAGAAACCCCGGTGTTATGGCGGCAGGTGCCTGCACATATAAATGAACTTACAGATACAGGTATTTCGCCCAATAACATCTATGTATACCGTGTAAAAGCAGTGCTAAAAGATGGGGTATATACCAAAATAATAACTCACGAAGTAAATTACTAATTATGAAAAATATCAAACAGGTTTGTACGCTGTTGTTTTTGCTATTTTCAGCTTGCATGTTTGGGCAAGGTCATATAATGGAAATAAAAAATTTGATGCCAATCTCCGATAGTGAAACATTGAGGGTGTCTGCTATATGTGGGGATGAAACTATTGATTTAATTGATGTAAGAAACGGAGAGATCAGATATCAATCACCTGATACAGATGATGATAGCATGGTATCTAGAAACCCTGACCTCTACAGGATTGATCCTAATTTTACGGAAATTAGAATAGTACACACATTCATTTATTATACACCCTGTGCCAGAGGATGTACAACTCCGACAAGAATGGAAGCCCCAAGACAATTTACTATTGATATTGATGGAAATCAATGTTATATAAATCAATCATTTAATGAAGAAATTACACACTCACTCCCAACTGTAGTAGGTCCATCTACTCAGGTAGAATTAGAGATAGGGTTTGATTATGAAATTGTACCTTATCTCACTGTTGCTAATGCGGTTGAGAGCCAGTTAGCAGGTTACGAACATCCGTTACAGGTAGTAGCTACGCCTTCGAGCCTGGAAAGAGAAGCCTACCAATGGGAGTATCAATTGAGGGATTATGGCAGTGAACCCCGGGAGAATAGTTGGAGAAATTTACCTGAAGATGCTATGGACAATAATTCTGCGAATCATATACTTTCTGTTGTTCCTATGGATTTCCTTGATGTATCGGCTATTGACAGGGAATTATTTTTAAGGGTCAGTCCGTGCGAGTCCGAAATTCCTTCTGAAAGCGATTTTAGTTCATTTATATTAAGAAGGTCTGCCCCTCGAATTATAGGGAGTGAGACTGATGATGTTACTTGCTATGATAGTGAGGATGGCCAGGTACGGGTATATTTTGAACGCCAACTATATTTGGACAAAAATGAAAGACTGTCCTTTTCAATAATTGATACGAATATTGGTGAATCCGTGCCTACCACAATAGACGAAGATCTGGATGAAAGGTTCAGGGGCCCCAACAATATAGCTGAATTACTGCGAAACAGTAATGGATATTATTATGATTTCAAGGGTATACCTGCAAGTATTTATGATATACAAATTGTAACAGGTGAAGAAGAAATGGATGAAGATGATCCTGCCAGAATTTACTATTCAGGGGGAGAAGATCATTTTTTACGTGACATTGAAATAAACAGGCCCACGGCTGTAAGATTTACAATAGACCGGATAACAGATGTAAAGTGCCGTGGTGGAAGTGATGGAAGGATCAGGATTTCTGCTTCGGGAGGGAGCTCAGATGGTAGTTATGTGGCCACCCTTGTGAATAGGGATGACCGGAACAATGTAATAACTGTACCTTTCTCAAATAATAGCAGGCACGAATTTACCGGCCTTGAAGAGGGCGAGTATAAAATTAATGTATTTAAAAATGTTAGAGGTGAACATTGTTATTCTGAGAACGGGGAAACCGATTGGCTGGAAGTAGATGAACCATCTTCTTCAGTTCAAATTGAAGTAACCGAAATGTTAGAACCGAGAGGTTATGAAAGGGAAGATGGCAGGATTACAGCCCTTATTACAGGGGGTACAGGTGAATATGATATACGATGGAGGAAGAACGGAAGTAGTTCTACAGGTGGTATCAGAAGTTATAGTAATGGTTATGCCACATTAGACGGCATTACTGCCGGCACATATACTTTAGAAGTAAGGGATGCTAATTATGACGATGCTCCGGATAACGATGAAGACAAGGACGGTTGTATTCATATAACTGAGCCTCTCGTGCTGGAACAGCCTCCTGAAATTGAAATTGAGGTAGAACGTGAGGAGCCTTCTTGCCATGAGGATAATAATGGTGATAGAAATGAAACCTCCGATGGAGTTTTACGCATACGGGTGTCGGGTGGAGTGCCATATACCGGTAGTGATAATGATGGAATGCCGTACAGTTACAGATTATCATCTATTGCAATCAATGATTTTGGTCCCAAGGGAACAGGGTCATATAGAAGCGGAGTTTATACAATAAGTGAACTTACCCGGGGGACTTATATTTTATATATAACAGACGCAAATGATGTAACTAAAACTCAATTTGTTCGGTTGAATGGACCAGACCCCATTACCGTAGACCCGGTTTTGTCCCATGTTAATTGTAACGGTGGAAATGATGGGGTGATAGATCTTAACATAGCGGGGGGCGTAGGGCCGTACACCATAGAATGGACAAGTGAAACCACTCCAAAATTTACCGTTAATAACGAAAGGGTAACCGGGTTATACGCAGGTGGACACAATGCAGTTATTACAGATTCAAATAACTGTACCGTTAATGTGGGTCCGTACGTACTTAGTGAGCCGGCAACGTATATGGAAATAAGTTTGCCTTTATCAGAGCAACCCAGGGGTGCTGGCCAGGTGAACGGTTGGGTGGAAGCAAGGGTACAAGGCGGTACAACCAACGACGGGACTTATAATTATACATGGGAAAATAGCGATGGAAATAACCTGAATGCTCAAACATCTGCTTCTCTGGATGAAAGTACAGGGGAATATGTAATAAGGCTTTCCAATATTGGTGCCGGAAATTACGTTTTAATTGTAACGGATGATAATGGTTGTCAGGAAGAAAAGAGCTTTATAATGGAGGAGCCTGATCCATTAAGTGCCGAAATAGAGGTTTGGCGGACTATTTCCTGTAACGGGGCCAATGAGCTGGGCGACCCTTCTGCCGACGGGGCCCTGGAAGCACATGCCAGCGGAGGTGTTCCTTTTAATGAAGGGAACCGGTACATTTTTACCTGGAAAAAACAAGATATTGAAACCGGTGAATGGGAAATCATTGAAGGCGAAACCGAAAGCATGATAACGGGTTTGGCAACAGGGAATTACGCGGTAAATGTAGAAGATTCCAATGGTGTGGTAATGGGCAATTTTGATATTGAAACAGACCGGGTGATACCAATCGATAAGGAATTTTATTTAGATGAGCCACCGCTCCTGGAGATTAGTTTTATAAACAACAGGCCTTTATGCTTCGGAGGAAGTGACGGGTCCCTTACGGCAATACCGAGTGGTGGTACAGGGGATTATATCAGCATTGTATGGAATACAAATAATTATGATACTACCTGGAGTATCGACGGGCTTACATCGGGTACCTATGAAGCAACTGTAACCGACAGTAATGGTTGCCAGGCCATAACAAGCGTTGAGCTCCTGGACCCGGAACCCATTACAGTAACATATTCGGCTTATGGAAGGCCTTCAACTATCGGGGCCGGTGATGCCTGGCTGGAAGCTACCATTACAGGTGGTGCTGCCTTTGAGGATGGCACCTACATATATGACTGGCAAGATGAAGAAGGAAATGTTTTAAATCCACAAACTGTTGCGTCTGTTACCACAGTGAACGATAGCACTGTCTTTCAGGTGAGGTTAAATGATATACCTGCAGGAAAGTATTTCTTAACCGTCACAGATAAGAACTACGCACTTTCTCAAACCAACCAGGGTTGTATGTTGGTTGATCATTTTTTTGAAATGTATAACCCAATTGAAGCTTCAATAAGTATTCATACCCCTATTTCATGTAACGGGAGTAACGAATTTTTAGACCCTTCATCTGATGGAAAATTAATTGCAGATGTAAATGGTGGGAAACCTTTTTCTCACGGCCAACCTTATAGATATATCTGGAAGAAGCTTGTAGCCGGTGGCTTATGGGAAGTTATTGAAGAACAGGACACGGAAATTGTATCAGGATTGAACGCAGGAACATATGCATTGAATGTTGAAGACAGTCGGGGGGAAATTATAGGGGTTTATGAAAGTGATGAACTTATACAAGCCACTGACGAAATGTTTGAATTTGAAGAACCCGAACTCTTACAGGTAGAAGTTATTGGAACTGAAGTTTCGTGTGAATCTGGAAACGACGGAACGGCTACCGCAGTGATCAGTGGGGGCACAGGTGATTATACAATAGAATGGTCTACCGGAGAAACCACACCTTTAATACAAAACCTGAAAGGGGGCACATATATTGTATACGTAACCGACAGCCGGGGCTGTAAGGCAACGGGGCAGGTAATCATAGATCAGCCGGGGGGTATAAAAATAGAAATAACCGAACAGGTACAACCTGTGTGTTATGGCGGTAATGACGGCCGGATAAGTGTTAACGTTACCGGGGGAACACCACCCTATACCTCTTTTCTGTGGAACACGGGATCAACAGAAACCAGCATAGCAAACCTTGCATCAGGAATATATACTTTTCAGATTATTGATAGTGAGGGTTGTATAGGGATGGTTGATGTGGTTCTGGAAGACCCGGAAAAAACACCGCTCGATCTTGGAGAAGATTACACCCTATGCCAGGAGCAAACAGTTTCTTTTGATATTACTGTAGATGAACCGGGCATTACGTATCAGTGGACATCAGATAATGGTTTTGAGAGTTCATCGCCTACTGTAGAAATTTCTTCGTCCGGAGTTTATACGGCCACTATAACAACTTCTTTGGGTTGTGTGGTACAGGATGATATTAATGTACACTTTTCCGATAAACCTATAGATGCACAGTTTTTAGTAAAATCTCAAACCTTTGCCTTTCATGAAATAGTAATGGTGAATGTAAGTGAACCTTTCGGGGATGAGGTAGAATGGATTGCACCGGACGAAGCAATTGTTCTTTTTAAAGATGCCGAAAGATTGATTTTAAGTTTTGAAGAAACCGGGGTTTATGACATTACAATACGGACCCGGGTGGGGGATTGCTTCCAGGATTATACCAAAAGCCTAATTGTTGAAGAGGCAGGTGATTTTCAGGATCTGGGTGATACACAAAACCCTTTTATAGAAGATTTTGTGGTATATCCAAATCCCAGCGATGGTCAATTCACTGTAAAAATAGCATTGTCTGAAGAAGCACCTATTAGCATCCGCATTGTTAGTATTTTAAGCTATGGTGTTGTTTCTGAAATGGATATAGAGCCATCAAAAGAGTTTTCTATAGATTTTGATTTGTTTTCTCAGCCTTCCGGGGTCTATATGCTTATGCTGGAAACCCCTGAAGATATTATCATCAGAAAAATAGTGATCAATTAACATGCGGCCGTACCTGAAATATTTTATTTTAATATGGAGCCTTGTGTCCTGTACAAAAGAAGAACCTTTAATAGTAGAGCCTGCCTTTAATGTATTGGTGGTCAATGATGATTATTCCATACCGGTAAGCCTTATTATATCTAATAAAACCAAAGGGGCTCACTATTACCAATGGAATTTTGAAGGTGGGCAACCAGCAGCATCCAATAAAAAAAATCCTGGAGAAATACGTTATTACACGCCCGGGACGTATGCTATAAAGCTACATGCATCTAACAGTGATGGTTCTGAAGGTATTGAAGAACTGACGATTAAAATAGATGAAGAAGTTTTGGCCGGGTTTGACTTTGAAATCATTGAAAGCAATTATCCACCTGTTGAAGTGATGCTTACAAATTTAACCGAAGGGGCCGCAGCCTTTAAATGGACATTTGAAAATGGTGTGCCTGAATCTTCAAATGAAAAAAATCCGGGAAACGTCATTTTTTCTGTTCCGGGCGAACATTTAATTACACTCGAAGTAAATAATGGCCTTGAAACCCATACCGTGGAGAAGCAGGTTACCGTGCTGGACAATCTCTCTGTTGATTTTGACTGGGAGGTGGCTTTTGAAGACGATGATTACCAGGTTCCGGTAAAGCTGGTGATGGTAAACAACACGGTTAGTGCAACTTCTTACGAGTGGTCGTTTAACGATGCTGTTCCTGTTTCCTCCTCCGGGTTAACACCTGAAATAACTATAAATAACGTAGGAAAGCATACCATAACCCTAACAGCAACGAATGGGAAAGAAGTTCAGTCTCTCAGTAAGGAAATAGAGGTTTTCGAAAATACCAATATCAGGATATTTGAAGACGTAAAATTGGGAATTAACACAGCACATCATAACAATACCGTAGGGAGTTTTTTCTCTACCCAGACAAGGCAGGTATATACGTCAGAACAGGTTAATGAAGAAACAGGTGCCCTCATAGATCTCGTTTTCTTTGGATTAAGCAATAATTTTAATCTCAATATGTTCGTGTCCCCAAACAATGTAGAGGCCAATACAACCTTCCCTTCAATTCCGAATGCCGGAAATACCAAATTCATTAATTCTTTAGAAACCTGCAATTGCGGGATAAACATGACAGTAGATGAATTTGATGCCATGGCCAATGATACTCCTTTACAACCCCTGGACATTGAAGAAACGCAAGGTGGTTTGCTGCAGTTTGACAACACTATGGTGCCCCGTATTGTTTTATTTGAAAATCATACCGGATTAAAAGGTGCTGTAAAAATAAAAGAGTATGTAAATGATGGGCAGGATTCCTATGTTATTGTTGACATAAAGGTGCAAAAAGAAGTAACTGAATAGATGTATAGAAGCCTGATCTTTATATTGTTTTTTTTCACCCGGTTTATTTTCGGGCAGGACTACCCCTGCCAGGTCATGGT